>SLIS01000268.1 GCA_007135505.1 Halovivax sp. | reverse complement strand
TTTTTTCGCCGAGCGGTCGCTTCGCGACCCGAGGCGTAAAAAGTTCGCAATGCAAAAGTACTGATTCACCGTAGCCACGCGCAATGACCCTCTCCGAGGACGCCCTGGACCGACTCGCCGATGTCGTGCAGCTCCAGCCGACGAAGAACAGCGAGCTCCAGGACCGCTGGGATCTGGACAGCGGGAGCGAGGTCCACCAGTACCTCGAGTCGGAACTCTCCGAGTACTACTTCCGGGACGACAACAGCCTGATTCGGGCGACGCCCGAGGCGGCCGAACTGGTCGACGTCGAACCGGGCATCGAGAGCGATCCCGAGGGCGGGTCGATCCCCTCGAAGATCAGCGTCGACGAACTCCAGGCCGCGATTCTCGAGGTCGTCCCCGGCCCGGACGAGCGTTCAGCGAGCGTCGTCGCGGTCCTCGAGCGGGTTCGCGACGAGACGGGGCTCGATCCCGACGTCGACGACGTGCGCGCTGGACTTCAGCGACTCCGCCGCACCGGCGTCGTCGAGGTGGAGTACCGGACTGTACCGACGTTTCGGCTGGCCGTCGGGCGCGACGATCTCGAGGTTTCGGTATCGAACGCGGCGTAGGCGAGGCCCGACGTTGAGCGCGGCGTAGGCGAGTGTCGATGTCGAATGTCACGTAATCGCGAGCGGCTGTGCGACCCCAGCGGCAACAAGAGAGGACGGCGTAGTAGTGCCGACGACGGTCCGCGTGCCGCGAGCGGTCCGCACCTACGGCGGGCAGGGCTCGAGCCGGCCTTCCAACCGGTGACGGTCAGAAGACGTACTCGTCGGCCATCTCGTCCGGGGTCAGTACCTCGATGCCGCCGTTTTCCTGGTGTTCCGTGATCGCTGCCGCCAGGGTCTCGAGAGCGGCCTCGGCCTCCGCGTCGACGCGGTTGAACGCGATCGTCGTGATGCCACCGACGTCGGCCGTCCACTCGACCATGTTGACCGCCGATTCGGGATCCGGATTCGTGATGCGCGGACAGAGGTGCGGGTTGGCGGCGTGGCCCTGAGACGGGAACCGGCCGGCGAACGCGAGGTCGTGGACCTCGGCGACGGTCTCGTACCCGATCTCGTCGAACCGGCCTCCGGGGAACGCGAAGAAGCGAGCGCCGTCCTCGTAGCCGCGCTCTTCGAGCCAGTCGATCGCCTCGAGGACGTCCGCCTCCCGCTCGTCCGGATCGACGTTGTTCATGTTCAGCCCGCGGCGGGAGTAACTCGAGATGGTCCAGCCGGCGTCAGCGAGTTCCTCGACCTGACTGACCGTCAGGCGATCGCCCTCCGAGTGGTCGGACTCGCGAACACGACCGGTCGCGACGAACGTGGTCGCCTCGAGGCCGTGTTCCTCGAGGATCGGCATGGCGCGAGTGTAGTCCTCCTCGTAGCCGCCGTGGAACTGGATCATCATCATACCGTCCTCGCTCCGCGGCGTGAAGTAGAGGTCGTCGACCCAGAGGTCGCCCTCCAGTTCGTCGCCGGTCCACTGGACGACGTGGACCTCGCCGATGCGTTCGAGGTCGACGTCACCTTCCCGCTTCGAGAGGCCGAAGTTACGCCGGACGAACGGGTTCGAGGCGTCCGTCTCCTGGCGATACTCCACCTTATTCCCGTTCTCGTCCCACAGCTGTATCGCCGGCGCACTGGGGCCGCTGGAGGCCATCGCCATTCCCGGGACGACCTCGGAACAGTCGAGCGGCGAGGAGAGCGTCTTGATGATCCGTCCGCTGCTCTCCGATTCGGGCACACTGATGCGCGCGGACTGCGACCCCTCGTAGTACTGGCTGCCGTCGGCCTCGAGTGAGCCGGCCGTCGCCGTCCAGTCGTCCAGGTCCTCGAAGTCGTCCCAGGTGCCGGCCAGATCCGGTGGGGCCTCGGACTCGTCGTCCTCGTCGAAGTCGCCGTATCCGTCGTCTCTGGACTCGTTTTCTTCCTCGCCGTTGCCGCCGCCCATGCAACCCGCCACAGCGAGCACCGTCGTTGCCGTTGCCGTCGTCAGATACGTACGTCGATTCATGCGTGACTGTACCCCGAAGGCATCCCAACCGACGGGTTTGTTATGCAGGAACTGGGGACTCGGTACGACGAGGACACAGTCCGACAAGCACGCAGTACAGTTCCATCGATTTCGACTGGTCAAAGTAGAAGGGTGATGGGACGTACGGGATGTGCCACGGGGGAGTAAAACGTCGTGAGCGCCTCCGAGAACGGTTAATTGTGGACGTACTCGCTTCGACGGAGTCGAAACAGCCGTTCTTCATCTGGGTCATACACCCGTACGTCGTCGCTGATGACTGGATTCGTCACTGATGCCTGGTTGTTCAGTCGATAGTTTGATCGGATGGGAGTCCGTTTCCTTCGTACTCGAAACCCGAGGGTCAGTCAGTTGCGCTCAACTTACTATCCAAGCGGATTTGATCCAATTACCAGCCATCGCACAATAGATACCGGCAACTTTTTACAACAGACTTAGTGTTTATGTGTTCTCGCATCGGTTTTCGAGTCGACCCCCACGTCAGAGGGACGGCATCCACTGCTGTCGGACTCCCCTCTCTGCTCATCAACGTACTGAGCTATCGGTACTTACACTGACTCCCAGACAGGCTTCGGGCTGCCCACCAGCCCGTCTACTCGATACCGGTCTGCCGTGATGTTCGCGTTCCCGGTGGCGACCAGCTGTTCCAGGAACGGTCACTACCCGACATCGGAGATGGAGTCAAAACGGGAGGTCAGCCAATAGCCGACAGCAGAACACGTGCCGCCCGCATCGGTCCGTGCGAGTAGATTGCCCGAAGATGCACCCATATGTGTTTAAGTAAATGGATAAGAGTAACCAGTACCGATGACATTGTCTCGGTATTTCACCTGGACTCCCCACCAGGGTCAGCTTCGTGCGATCGTGAAGACCTTGTGTTACCGGCTGTTCATGGTCGTGATCACTGTTCTCGTGGCCTGGTTCGTCACCGGGAGTTCGAGCGAGGCAGTAAGCATCGGCGTCATTACGAACGTGACGAAAACGGGGACCTACTACGTCTACGAGCGGCTCTGGGACCACATCACGTGGGGGATCGACCCGGTGCCTGCGTGAGGGACGTTGTGACGAGGGCCCGGTCCAGCCGTCGAACTGGGACGAGGCGGCCCTGTTTGATTCGTTCACAGGACGCGTATTGCTGCTAAGTCTGTTCGATCAGCTCACACACCCATTAAGACGTCTCGCTGTCGCTCACCGTTGCGAAGTTCGGGAGTAGGATGGGCCGGCGTAAATGTCGAACACGGGAAGACGGACGCTCTCGCTTCGCTCGCGGACTTGTGAAACGCGGGCAAGAATGGGCCGGCGCAGATTCGAACTGCGGTTACGGCCACCCGAAGGCCGAAGGATGCCAAGCTACCCCACCGGCCCGCAGGCGGAGGGAGGTGACGGTCGCGTATAATTCTTGCTTTGTTCGCGTTCGAATCCCCCGGCGTCCCCGGAGAGCGTCGGCGACAAATCGCCGTCAGAACTGCTGGTAGCCGTCCGTGTCCAGCGCGTGATGGGCGACCGTGATGGCCTGATCCGCGTGGAGGGCGACGGGGCCGAGGCGGACGCGCCGATCGGCGTGAGTGGCGAGAACGTCGCGCTCGGCGTCGGTGAAGTCGCCGTGGTCGGAGAGGACGAATGCCGGTTCGACGGGGAGCGGTTCGTCGACGACGGGGTCGCCGTCCTCGTAGAGGTGGACGATCGTCGCCTCGTCGGCGAGCGTCTCCAGGGTGGCCTCGAAGCCGCGCCGGTAGACCGCGAATCCGGGGCTCGGTTCGGCGGGCAGCGCACCGATCGCCTCGTCGCGGTGTTCGAGCGCCGTCCGGATGCGGGCCGCGGTGGAGCGCTCGTCCGGGTTCAGTCGTCGGACCTCGCTCCCGTCGACGGTGATCGTCACCTCGTCCCGGAGGACGAGGTGGACGCGTACGTCCTCTCGTACGCCGTGCGAGCGTAGCAACGCGGCCGTCAGCGACCGACACAGGGCGTCGAGTCGACCAGCGCCACCGGCGAGGTCGTCGAGCGAGAACGACGGCGTCGTCGGGACGTCGTGGCCGAGACAGACGAACTGGCGCATACGCTGGAATCGACCGGCCGGGAGAAAGGTGCCTCGATTCGACGAACCGGACCCGTGATGGGAAACAGGTTGCATGAGCATGCTCAACCGGTATCGGTGGGCCCGGCGAGGGTGCGTGGTATGGCGAAAGCCGAACTGGGCGAGCGGGGCGTCTTACAGCAGTTACGCGGCGACGACTGTCCCGGCTGCGAGCAGGGCGAGCTCGTGCTGGGTACGTACAAGGGCAACCGGGCGGTGATCTGTGATCACTGCGACACGCCACGCGCACAGGTGTGGTGATCGACGGGTAGTCGTCGACGGGCGATCGCCAGACGGGGGATCGTTCGACGGTGGCCGCCTGGCGACGAGGTCGGTAATTCGGTGCGTTGACTCACTGCGGATGGACGCGCCGGCGACATCGGCGTGCTGACGACGGTCCCGTGACCGCGAATCGACGCCAGCACGCCGGCGAACCGAAACCGTCGTCCCCCGCGAGTCCCTCGCTCCACGCATGCCAACTACGTCGACCGGTGGCGTCTCGCTCCACTACCGGGAAGCGGGGAGCGGCGCCCCCGTCGTCTTCGTGAACGAAGCCGGGCTCGGCGGCTGGTCCTGGGGGTGGCAACACGGAGCCGTCACCGGACCGTTCCGGAGCGTCGTCTGGGACCTCCGCGGTACCGGTCGCTCCGATCGGCCGGCCGGACCGTACGACCTGACGACGCTTGCGTCGGACCTCGAGGCGATCCTGACTGCCGTCGACGCCCGCAACGCCCACGTCGTCGGCGCCGGCCTCGGGGGTGCGATCGCACTCCAGGCCGCTCGCAAGTCGACCCGGATCGCCAGCCTAACCCTATTCGGCACTGGCGCTCACGAGGGCGACTTCGACCTCGACCCCCTGTTCGCCCCGCCGAGCGACCCCGAGGCCGTCCGCGCCAGTCTGGAGACGGTCCTCACGAAGGAGTTCCAATCCGCTCAACCGGACGTCGTCAACGGCCTCGTCGAATGGCGCTGCGATGGGGACGCGACGAGAGACGGGTTCGACGCACAGACCGCCGCACTCGAGGGGTACGACGCGACCGACTGGGGCCACGAGGTGACCGTTCCCACGCTCGTCTGCCACGGAGCAGCCGACGCGCTGGTCCCGCCGGAATCCGGCCGGACACTCGCCAATGACCTCCCGCGCGGCGAGTTTCGCGAGGTCGATGGCGGCGGGCACCTGGTCCAGGTCGAACGCTCCCGGACCGTCAACGACCACCTGCTCGGCGTGCTCGAAGCCCGGACGGACGACACGGACTAACGCGCTGGACCGAGCGCCGAGACGCCCGGGACGAGTCCCGCCGGAGACGAACGGGTGGTCCGCCCGACGGCGTACTGGGGTTTGCGTGGCCTGGTACTACGGTCCCGGCCGTCGTTGCGAGGATCGTGACGCTCTCGATCGACGACCGGGCGGCCCGCTGGGGCGATCGGACGGCCGTGATCGACGTCTCCGAGGGGGACCGGTTCGCCCCCGCGGGGACGATCGCCGACGACCGACTGAGCTACGCCGGGCTGGCCGCACTCTCCCGGCGGACGGCCGCGGCACTCACAGCGGAGAGCGTCGGTGCGGGAGACGCCGTCGCACTCGTCTCGCGAAACCGCGTGGCGACCCTCGCGTTGCTGTTCGCCTGTCGTCGCCTCGGTGCGACCCTGGCGCCCATCTCGCATCGACTGACGCCGGCCACGGTCGAGCGGCCGCTCGCGCGGGTCGAGCCGACAGTCGTCCTCCACGAGCGCGGGCAGCGTGACCTCGTCCGGGCCGTCGAGACCGATCGGACGATCGCCCTACCCGACCTCGAACTCGATCGAGATGAAACGGATAGCGGAGCCGGAAGCGACGACGACCGAGTCTCCATCGGCGCGACGGCCCCGCTTCTGGCCCTTCACAGTGACGACGGCACGGCCATCGCGACCTTCTCGGATGCGGCCGTGGAGTGGAACTGCATCACCGCCACGACGACGTGGGGGCTGGGTCGGTACGATCGAACCGTCCTGCTGCGACCGCTTTCGAGTCCCGACGGGTTGCTACAGGTCGCCCTGCCCGTCCTGTACACGGGCGGTCGACTCGCCATCGACCGGGCGTTCGACCCGGCCGACGCGGCAACCGCGATCCGTGCCGTGGATGCGACGTTCCTCGTCGGCCAGCCGACCGAATTTCGGGAACTCCTCGCGCACACGTCCGACGCGTCGACGCTCGACACCGTCGACTGGGCGTCGATACACGGTCAGGCCAACGGCGACGTCGTCGCGACGCTGGGTCGCCACGGGACGACCGTGAGTCGGGGATTCAGCTGTCTCGCCTGTCCGAACGCGCTCGGAACGTCCATCGACGAGTCGG
>SLIS01000063.1 GCA_007135505.1 Halovivax sp. | reverse complement strand
CAAACCGCTTTGCTAGTGGTGCGGATATGGTTTCACATCCATTGATATATAGCTATCCCTTTTCAGAAGTCGATCTTGCGGTGGGACTGTTTTCGCGTTCCAGTGGAAACGAGGGGGTGGGGGCGTTCCCGGTCTATCCCGATCCATCTCCGATCCACCGACTCGATCAGCGTGGCCGCAGCGATCCTTCGCTGATCGATCGATCGGTACAGGCTCGCGTTTTTTTCCGGTCACTTCTCGGCTGCGGCGATCGCTCGCCAGCCCCATCCTGCGACCAGGACGACGACGCCGACGATGATCGCGATACTGAGCCACATCGCCGTCATGTCACCCGGAACGTCGACGAGACCCGTCCACAACATCGCGATCAGAGCCGCCGCCAGGACCGTGAGGATGGAAATCGACGCGATACCGATCCAGTTACGTTGCATCCAGGCACCCTCCTGTCGTGCCTCACGCGTCGATTCGGTCGGCTTGTCGGTGGGTTCGGTCTCGGGTTCGTCCATGCGATATCTCTCGGGGAGTACGAAATCGACGGGTGAATTGTCACACCTTGCATATGACGAGCGGTGGTCTCGCATACAGCGAACGGTGGTCGCAGTCGGGACACGGGATATCGAGGAACGTCGCGATATCGCTGAACGGCTTATCAGTGGGGATCGAACTGCGGATTGCGAGAAATCGGTCTCAACTGAATTTCTGTACCGTCACGGAAAGCGTATCGAGGTCGACGATCGGCGCGTAGCCGGCGTCGGGATCGATGTTCACGCTCTTCTGGAAGTCCGTCTGGGACTGCCAGCAGCCGGAGTTGATCGCGAGGACGTTGTGGTACTTACCGAAGCCGAGTTTGTGGACGTGTCCGGTGTGGAATATGTCCGGAACTGACTCGATGACGAGGTGATCCGACGCTTCGGGTGCCAGGCGCGTGTGGCCGCCGAATTGTGGGGCGACGTGGCGCTTCTTCAGAAGTTGGTACATCGCCCTGTGCGGTTCGTCGTAACTGGCCAGTTCGGCCGGCAATTCGGCGATGACCTCGTCGAGTGAGACGCCGTGATACATCAGTATGGAGACGCCCTCCAGTTCGACCGTCGACGGATTGCTCGTGATCCGGGCGTCGTGGGCCGACATGATCTCGCGGAGGTCCTCGTCGAATCCGGGCTGTGGTTCGGCGAGCCGAACGGCGTCGTGGTTCCCCGGAATCATGACGATCTCGAGGTTACCGGGCACCCGCTTCAGGTATTCACTGAACGCCTCGTACTGCTCGTAGATGTCGATGATGTCGAGCTCCTCGTCCTGGTTCGGATAGACGCCGACGCCTTCGACCATGTCGCCGGCGATGCAGAGGTACTCGACGTGCTGGGCGTCGGGGGTGTGGAGCCAGTCGGCAAAGCGGTTCCACGCGTCTTCCATGAACTCGTCGCTTCCCACGTGGACGTCGCTGATGAGCGCCGCCTGGACGTGACGATCGGCAGCGGACGGTTCGTGGGTGCGCGGAACGTCCGGAAAGTGGATCGCGTCGACGAACGCGATACCGGAGTCGTCCGCGAGGGTTCCTTCCATCGCGATCACCTCGTCACGGAGCAACTCGTCGACGAGCGCCGCGAACTCCCGGTCTTTCATCACGAGAAACGGGAACGTTCCGGTGGTGTCTTCGAGCTCGACCAGCCAGTGGCCGCTGGCCGTCGATCGAACGTCGTTGACCAGCCCGACCATCGCGACGTCGCTGCCGGCCGGCATCCCCTCGATCGAGGCGGCGGGTCGGTGATTTACCCGGCCGTGAAGTTTCGACCCGAGCCGCTCGAGCCGATCGCGAAAGATGGACACGAAGTCGCGATACTCCCCAGTGCCGGTGCTCTCTCCGGTCATGTCGCCGTCGATGTGTACGGACCGACGGTCGGTCTCGCCGGCGCGTTCGAACCCCTCCGTTTCGGGTGCAACGCCGTCGCTATCGACCTCGGTGGCTTCGATTTCTCCACCCGAAGCGGAGGGGTCGTCGCCTCGAATGGGATCGCTGTCGCTACGCTGAATGGAATCCGGACCCTGGTCTCCCGCCTCGCTGGTGTCGGCCGAATTGCGCGGGCCGTCGGTCGAATCGAGGACGGCTTCGACGTCGGCGACCGTGATGACCAGCGCATCGTCCGGCGTTGCCTCGAGTAATCGATCGACGGCGGCGGCCGGATCTCGAGCACTTGCGAGGACGGTAACCGCCTCCCGTTCGGCGTTGTACCCGTGGCTGGTCAGTCGTTGGACGATTCGGGCCGGAGCCTCGAGTGGCACAGCACGGAATTTGCGAGCGCGCTCAAAAACGTATTGAAATACCTCACCGATCGAGACTGTACCTGATACTTCGAAGATAGTTCACCGGCCCGCTCTCGCGAGGTCGGACGCCCGGAGCAGAAGGTTCTTTTTCATTCCCGCGCTACGGCGTCGTAATGACTGACTCCGGTTCCGATTCGCCCCGTGACGAATCGGACCGACTCGATTCGAGCCCCGACTCCGGATCGACAGCGCCGGAACCAGACGCCCATGGACCCGCCACACAGCGTCGTGGACCGGCCCATAGCGTCGACAATTCCGTATCGATCGAGGACGATGGCGTATTACGCTGGTTCATTCGAACCGACGAGACGGCAGTCGTCTACACGCGGGATCTGGTCTCGAGTGTCGGTCTCGTCGTCCTCATCGCACTCGTCCTGTTCGCAGTCAGCGGCGTCTGGCCGCCGCTGGTCGCCGTCGAGAGTGGGAGTATGGAGCCGAACATGGAGCGTGGCGACATGATATTCGTCGTCGCGGACGATCGGTTCGTCGGTGACGGCAACGTCGACGGTACCGGCGTCGTCACCTACGAAGGCGGGGCCGAGACCGGACACATGACTTTCGGCGATCCGGGGGACGTGATCATCTTTCGTCCTGACGGCTCCGAGACGGCCACGCCGGTCATCCATCGAGCCCACATGTGGGTCGAGGCGGACGAAAACTGGGTCGAAGGGGCGGATCCGTTCCTGACGAACGGGCTGTCGTGTGCGGAGGTGACCACGTGTCCAGCGCAGCACGATGGTTTCATCACGCACGGAGACGCGAACGGCGGCTACGACCAGCTCAGTATGGAGGACGGCGCGCGAACCGACGTCGTCAAACCGGAGTGGGTCGAGGGCAAAGCGCAGTACCGAATCCCGTGGCTCGGCCACATTCGATTGACGGTCGACGAGGTCTTCTCCGGTTCGGTCGGCCCCACCGAACGCGCTCCGTCGTCGACCACGGGCGGTATCAACGCAGTCCTCGTCGGGACGTTACTGGGGGCGATGGCGATCGCGCACAGACCGTGATCGATCGGGGTAATGATATATCGGGGTAATGATATCCCACGATCCGATCGGATCGCATCACCGCGATCCCGGCTACCGGTTCGACGACGTCAGCGTTCCGACGGCTCTATAGTGACAGTCCGCCGTTCTAGCGGTCGGTCTCGTGACGACGTGTGGCAGAAGCCGACCCCAAATTTCCAGTAGAAATAGGGGGGTTTGACGGCCAGGTCGATCCGCCTCGGGACCGAACCCTAATTGTCGAACCGTGCCTGCACGAACGGTTGTACGTCCTCGATATCGCTGAGACGTGAATCGGACCGGAGGACGACCTCCGTCTCTTCGAGTGGAACGGAGAGGCTGATCTCTTTCGTCCGACCGTACCGTCCCTTCGAGACGACGACGGCGTTGACGATTCCGAGCATGTCGAGTTCGCTGATGAGGTCGGTGACCCGACGCTGTGTCAGAACGTCGGTGTCGAGTTCCTTGCAGAGCCGTTTGTAGATGTTGAACACTTCTCCCGTGTTGATGCTGTGAACGCCGTGTTGCTCGAGGAGGATAATCGAGAACAGGACGAGTTTGCTCTGGGTTGGCAGCGTCCGGACGACCTCGACGACGCGGTCGAGTTCGATCTTGTCCTGTGCCTGGCGGACGTGCTCTTCCACGATGGTGTCCGTCTGGGCCCGCTCGGCGAGTTCGCCGGCGGTCCGAAGCAGATCGAGCGCGCGGCGGGCGTCGCCGTGTTCCTGGGCGGCAAACGCCGCACAGAGTGGAATCACGTCGGGTGAGAGCGCCCCATTCTTGAACGCCACGTCGGAGCGGTGCTGGAGAATGTCACGGAGCTGGTTCGCGTCGTACGGCGGGAAGACGATCTCCTCCTCGCCGAGCGAGGACTTGACGCGTGGATCGAGGAAGTCGGTGAACTTCAGATCGTTACTAATTCCGATGATCGACACCCGGGAGTTCTCGAGTTCGGAGTTCATCCGCGAGAGGTTGTACAGCGTGTCGTCGCCGCTCTTCTCGACGAGTTTGTCGATCTCGTCGAGCATGATGACGACGACGCGCTCGGAGTAATCCACGGCGTCGAAGAAGACGCTGTAGACTCGGTCGGTCGGCCACCCGGTCATCGGTACCTCCTCGAAGGACTCCCGATCGGCCGCCAGTTCCTCGATCCGCGAGTCTATCTGGTCAACGTCGTCGAAGTCGGTTCCGGCAAGCGGGTTAGAAGCCGCGGTCTCTGCCTCGATCGTAGACCCCTCTGTTTCAGCTGCAATATCTTCGTTATCGTAGGTTTCTTGGCCTAAAACACCGGGATCCGGATCGACTGGATCTGCAGGATCTTCGTCGAAGGCGACCCCCTTTGTTTCGTCTGGAGCGCCCGGCGACTCGTCGTTCGGCACGGCGTTATCGGCCGTTCGGGGCGACCGGTCCGGCAACGGTGTCGTCTCACGACGGACCAGTTCCGAGCCGTCGGTATCGTTCGAGTTGGATCGGTTCCGACCCGATTCGTCGAGTTGGCCGGTCGACTCCTCGGCCGGAGCGTCCGTCGGATCGACCGCCTCGACGTCGGCCCGAAGCTGTTCCAGTTCGTCGATCCGGTCGTCGATTCGGGATTTGTTTGTCTCGATGAACGTGTTCGCGAGCTGTGCCAGGACGCGATACTGGGTATCGGTGACTTCACAGTTGATGTATTCGACGTCACACGGAACGCTGTACTTCGTCGACGTCTGTTCGAGTTCCTGGCTGACGAACTTCGCACTCGCCGTTTTCCCGGTCCCCGTCTTTCCGTAGATGAGAATGTTGGACGGGGTCTCCCCGCGAAGCGCCGAC
The DNA here is from genome assembly GCA_007135505.1 of Halovivax sp. The sequence goes on along the minus strand of SLIS01000063.1, from coordinate 1,351 downwards.
ACGAGGATCGTGGCCATTTTGTTGATCTGGTCCGATCGGTGGGGCAGCTCGTGTGGGGTGTACGAGGGCCGGAGGACCTCCTTGTTCTCGAAAATGGGTTCGCCGCTGAGCAGGTCGTCGAAGAGGCCCTGATTCGAGTCGTCCTCGTTCAGGTCGGCCGGACCGAAGTCGCCGCGAAAGCCCGGCGTCGATCCGGCTGGGTCGCTCCCCTGCTCCGGTTGATTGTCGTCAGACATCCGTCGCACATGTACCCCCCTGTTTCATCTGGAGTGTGTGGCCCGCATTCATCGTATCCCTTCCGTAAACGTGTCCTCGACGGTGATATGTACGCCCACATTCCCGTCGATTGTCCAGTTGATGCAGACGAACCAGATGAAGGACAGCCTATTAAATGTATTCCTTCACCCGAGCCTGGAGGTCTCCACACCGAGAACGAAATTATATAATATATCGCACGTACGGGACGTGATAATACCGATCTCGGTGGCGTTCGCATCCCGACGGCGTCGTCGGTTACGGTTCCAGTCGAAACAGTACTGTCTCGTCACCGTCGAATCGCGGGCCCCCGTCAGTGGCGCTGAACCCACGCCGTTCGAGGGCTTCCGTGAAGTAGTCCTGGTCGACAGTGACGAGGGCTTCGACTGCCATCGATTCGGTCGCGGCGAAATCGATCGGTTCTTCGAGGAGCCGGTGACACGCCGCTCGCGTGCCGTCTAACTGGGTTACGGTGACGACGTCTTCCCGTGCGTCGAAACTGACGAATCCGAGTATGTTCTCCGCGTCCGACCCGTCGTAGCGCGAGCGGTCCGTATCGACGCTCCCGCTAGAGGGTTCGGCCTCGGCGACGCGGACGGTCCGATCGTGAATGAGCGTCCCGAGGACGTCTCGCGGGACGTCCGCAATCGCCGAAAGGGCCGTCGCGTCCGCTTCCCTGGCATCACGAACGTGCATCGCTCGACGGTACGTGCCCAACTGGTATAACGTTCCGGAGAGCGAGGATCGACCCCACGGAATGGGGATGAAATCCGCTGTACCCCGATTCATTGCCGAATTGGTGGCGGATAGGTGGGCATTAATCCGCATTTGGTTCGCGCGTACGCGACACTCACACTACGCCGGTGGACAATCGTGCCGGTGGACACCTTCGGGGGCGGGCGAGGTCTCGTCGGTAACGTTCCAGCTGGGGCATGAGGGTCTGAAGTTCCTGGCGAACCAGACTACGGGCCCGGGCCATGACATCGGGTTGATCTTCAAAGTATTCAGCTACGTCGTAGAGTGACTGGGCCATGTCTTCAATCCCGAAGTAGGAAACACGGATAAAGGGGATGCCGTATTTCTCTTCCATCATTTT
>SLIS01000010.1 GCA_007135505.1 Halovivax sp. | reverse complement strand
CTCGAGTCGATGGGCACCGCGATCGAGCGGGCGAGCGAGCGGGCGGCGCGGATCGAGGCCGCGCTCGCCGACGAGCCGGAATCGCCGACGGACGGCGAAGGCCCGGCCCGAGCGGCCGCGTCGGCCGCGCTCGTCGCCCCGAACGCGACGACCTGGTGCTGGTTCGGTCGCGAGTCCCGGTTCGCCCTGGACGACGCCCGTCGCGCCGTCGAGACGACGATGACGGGCCACCACCGGACGAAGGCGGCCGACCGGACCGCGAGCGCCGCCGTCGACTTCGCCGAGGCGGTCTGTGGCGACCTGGGCGCGGGCTTCGGCGGCGAGAGCGACGAATTCCCGTTCGCGGCCGTCAGTCGCCAGTTCGGGCCCACGGCGGGTGATCGCCTCGCCATCGGGCACGGCAAACCCGACGGGCGACTCATCGGGCTCGGTACCGGCGAGGTGACCGACTGGAGCGAAGACGGCTCGATCACCGTGGAACGCGCGATGGCCGGGGGCGGGGAGTACGACGGGCTCGGCGCGCCGAAGGAGTCCGGCGACGTCGCCGTGACGAAGCTCCGGGAGGGACGGTGGTGGTATCCGACGACCTACAAACGCGCCGATGGGACGGTCGTCGGGACGTACGTCAACGTCTGTACGCCCGTCGAGTTGTTTCCCGAGACGGCCCGCTACGTCGACCTCTACGTCGACGTCATCCGCCACGCCGACGGCACCGTCGAGATCGTCGACGAGGCCGAACTGGCCGAGGCCGTCGCTGACGGGCTGGTCACCGAGGAACTCGCAGAGAAGGCCCGAACCGTCGCGAGCGCGGTCGAACGGGCGCTGGCGAAGTAGGCCGACCCGACCGGCGTAAAGTCGACGGACGAGCGCGGCGGACCCGGCCGATTCCCCCGATCGAACGCGATCGACGGACCGGCGACCCGAACGGCGTGGGAATCTTTTTCGGGGGCGATGTGGTCCGACCCGCATGGCGACGACCGGAACGGCCGTCAGCCTCGAGGACGTCCGGCGGACCTACCAGCTGGCCGAGCCGGTTCACGCGCTCGACGGCGTCTCGCTCGACGTTCCCCGGGGATCCTACACCGCGATCATGGGGCCGAGCGGCTCCGGCAAGTCCACGCTGATGAACCTGGTCGGCTGTCTCGACACCCCGACTGCGGGCCGCGTCGTCGTCGACGGGCGCGACGTGACGGAACTCTCCGACCGCGAGCGGACGACGCTGCGCGGGACGCAGGTCGGGTTCGTCTTCCAGACCTTCAACCTGATGCCGCGACTGACCGCCCAGGAGAACGTCGAGCTCCCGCAACTGTTCCAGGGCGTGGCCCGAGCCGAGCGACGGGAGCGGGCGCGGGACCTCCTCGAGCGGGTCGGCCTGGGCGACCGGCTGGACCACCTGCCGAGTGAACTCTCCGGCGGGCAGCGCCAGCGGGTCGCCCTCGCCCGGGCGCTCGTGAACGATCCGGCGATCGTGCTGGCCGACGAGCCGTCGGGCAACCTCGATACCGGCACCGAGGCCGACATCCTCGACCTGTTCGAGGAGTTCTCGGCGGCCGGCGCGACGATCGTCGTCGTTACCCACGAGCGCCACGTCGCCGAGCGGGCCGAGCGGATCGTCCACCTCCTCGACGGCCGGATCGAGCGGATCGAGGAACTGAACGGTCGGCAGGCGGACGAATCGGGTGATCACTGATGGAACCGATCGCCTTCGCCCGGCTTGCCTGGCGATCGATCCGGGGTCACCCGCTCCGGTCGGCGCTGACGGCGCTCGGCGTGATAATCGGGATCGCGGCGGTGATCGCGTTCGTCACGCTCGGAGCCAGCCTCCAGGCGGGCATCATCGGCGACATCAGTCCCGACGACCAGCGCAACGTCTACGGCTGGGCGGCCGACCCCGACGCCGAGGGCGGGCCGCTCGCCGGCGCCCAGCCCGTGTTCAGCGAGAGGGATCTCGAGACGCTCGACGATCGCGACGGGATCGACGCGGCCTACGGTTACGCGTCGCTTTCGACGCAGGCGATCGGCTTCGAGGACGAGCGCATCCCGCAGGGCGACGCCCTCTTTGCCACCGGTCCGTCGTACGTCAGGGGGGACGACCTCGAGGACGGGCGCCAGTTCGAGTCCGGCGAGCGCGAGGCGGTGATCAATCCGGCCGTCGCGGGCGCGTTCGAGGACGACGTCGAACTGGGCGACGAACTCACGATCACGCTCCAGGGCGGCGCGCAGACGACCGTCACCGTCGTCGGGATCACGGACACCTCGGAGGGGCTGAGCCCGTTCGAGGGCTTCGGCCCCGCGCCGCGGGTGTACGTCCCGACGGACCCCTACTACACGGAGGAAGTCGCCGGTGCGACGGACCCCGGCGCCGGGGGAGACGACGAAACCGGCGATCCGATCGACGAGGCGCGCTACGTCGCCATCGTGGTGGAAGCGCCGTCGGCCGACGACGAGGCGGTCGATCGCGCCCGCGACAGAGCGAGGACCTACCTCGAGAGCGACGACTCCGACGCGAGCGAATTGCTCGCGGCCGGCGACCTCACCGTCACGCTCGAGACGAGCACGGAACTCCTCCAGCAACTCCGGGACGTGCTCGACCTCCTGCAGAACTTCATCGTCGGGATCGCCGCCATCTCGCTGCTGGTCGGCTCGATCGGCATCGCGAACATCATGCTCGTCTCCGTCACCGAGCGGACCCGCGAGATCGGGATCATGAAGGCCGTCGGCGCGCAGAATCGACAGGTCCTCGGGCTCTTTCTCGCGGAGGCCATCGTCCTGGGGGTGATCGGCGCGATCCTCGGGACGGTCCTCGGACTCGTGGGTGGCTACCTCGGCGCTTGGTACATCGGCCTGCCGCTGGTGTACCCTCTCGAGTACGTCCTCCTCGCGATCGCCGTCGGGATCCTGGTCGGCATCGTCTCGGGACTGTACCCCGCCTGGAAGGCCGCTCGTACCGACCCGATCGACGCGCTCCGGTACGAGTGATCGGCGCCTGGCCGCACGGGCACGAGTGCGCGGGTCGTTCGCCGGGTTTTCGAGCTTACACACGACAAAGCCCTTTGTCGATCGGTGCGACAGTCACGAACATGGACGAGTCAACGGTGGAGACGTTCATCGAGACCTACACGGGACGGCGGGTCGACCCGTTCGACGTGTCTCCGGGCGACGTCCACCTGCCGGACGTCGCCGCCGGACTGTCCCACACCTGCCGGTTCGGCGGCCACTGCGATCACTTCTACAGCGTCGCCCACCACTCGCTCAACGTCAGCCACGAACTGCCGCGAGCGGACCCGCGGCTCCAGTTGATCGGGCTGCTCCACGACGCCGCCGAGGCCTACCTGGGCGACATCCCACGGCCCCTGAAAGCCAGGCTCGAACGGGTCCAGCCCGCCGAGGAGCGCATCCTGGACAGCGTCTGGGAATCGCTTGCGATCGAGCCTCCCACGGAGACCGAGTGGGAGCGCGTGATGGCCGCGGACGACCGACTGCTCGCCTTCGAGGCGAACGAGCTCCTCGAAGACGCCTCCTGGGCCCCCAGCTCACCCGATCTGGGCTACGACCTCGGTCCCGAGTCGCCGGCGACGACGCGAGAGCAGTACCGGACGCGGGCGACGTCGTTGCTCGCCGACGTGCGCGGATCGCGGCCCGAACACTGAGCGCTGCGAATCGACGGGAGTGAAAAACGGTACGGAATACAACCAGCCGCGAGAACCTGATTCGATCAGGCGTCTCCGCCGTCGGCCGACTCCTCGACGTAGGAGCTGTCCCACTCGCGGTCGCTGACCTCCTCGTCCCACGCGACGGCGAGACACGCCTCCAGCGTGTAGCCCCGCTCCCGCGCGAAGGCGTCGAGACTGTCGACGATCCGGGCGATCGCGCGCCGTTCGGCGGCGTCACCGACCCGGTCCTCGTCGAGGCGGATCCCCTGACGTCGCTTGAGGACCGACCGGTTGAGCGAGCCGAGGGCGGTCGCGACTCCGTTCAGCGGATCGTCGTAGCCCCGTTCGGCCGGAACCGTCGAATCGGCGGCCGCCTGGAGGTCGTGGCCGCGACGGTGACAGAAGTCGGCCAGGTAGACGAGCAGGTCGCCGACGCAGTCGCGTTCGTGGTTCGTCACGGCGTCGTGCGATTCGAGGTGCGCGACGAGTTCGCCGAACTCCTCGCCGACGCCGAGCAGCGGGTTGACGACCGGCTGGTCGCCGAACTGTCGTTCGCTCCACTCGCCGACCTCGCGCTGGAGAGTCTCGAACGTGGTCATCGAATCCGCGGTCGCGTCGGGAACCGATAAAACGTCGGAATGTCGCAAGCGACGAGACGAGCGGCCGGTCAGGTCGCCAGGTCGTACGGATCCGGATCGAGGTCCGCCCACCACGGCTCGTCCACGTCGTACGCCTCCCACCACGAGCGGGCGCGAAACTGACCCCACGGACCAAGTGCCCGCGGCGGGTCGAGGAACCACGCGGCGCCGCGGAGTTCGCCGGGCAGGAGCTGGAGGGTCCCGTCCTCGTACGTCGCGTCGAAGCAGACCCACAGCGTGTGCAGTCGGAGATCCCGCCCGTCGTCGGGCGCGTGACTCGCCCGGTACGCGAAAAACGGCTCGTCGAGGGAGACCTCGAGGCCGACCTCCTCGCGAACCTCCCGAATCGTCGCCTCCTCGTAGGTTTCGCCAGCCTCGCGGCCGCCGCCCGGGATGGCCCACCGATCCTCGCCACCCCGGTGCTGGATCAGACAGACTGCCGGGTCGGTTTCGACGGCCTCCGGCGGCATCGACGGCGCCAGGTCCGGCGCGTCGTCGGGGTCGCGGACGATCCAGGCGTACCCGCCGCCCGTGTACCCGTCGCGAGCCCGGTCGTGCAGTCGATCGAACCGCTCGGTCGGAACGACCTCGCCGTTCTCGACGACGGGGAACTCGCCGTACGTATCGAAGAGCCGTTCGAGCCGAGCCTCGACGCCCGTACGGTTTTCGTGCGTGATGGTCATGGGTTCGGAGACGAGTCGGTTGACCGATACAAATCGTTCGGTTCGGTGGCATCGGCGGACCGTCACACGCGCCGACCGTTCCGACGAGACGCGAGACGGACACGGACGACAGAATTATCATAGTAGACTAAAATTCGTCCGATATGGATCGGAGAGAACTATTGGCGACCGGTGGCGGCTGCCTGACGATCGCCATCGCGGGCTGTCAAAGTGACGGTGAATCCTCGGACCAGTCCGGAGCTGCGAGCACCGCCGTCGGCGAACTGGCGGACAGTCAACCGACGATCGAAGCGATCGACGCCACCCCCGACGACCCAGTTGGCGAACTTGCGGTCGCGTTCGACGCGGCGGTGTACGAGCGACTCGAGGACGGCGATCAGTTCTGGGAGGCAGACGACGGGAACGCGTATCTGCTCGGTCAGTACGTACTCGAGAACACCGGCGACGAACCGATCGACCTCGCGCCGGGGCACCTCCAGATCGAGGCGGACGACGAGGACGCAGAGTGGACGGTCCTCGTCGACGGCAGTCGACTCGACGTCGAACTCGATCCCGGCGAGACGGTCGACGAGTGGCTGGTCCACATCGTGCCCGCGGACGTCTCGACGGTGACGGTGACCGTCGATCCGTTCGATCCAGTGGCGGCGTCGGTCGAGCGAGACGAGGGGCTCGACGTGACGTTCCCGGACGCCTGAGGCCCGGGCGACGCGGCGTCGTCACTTTCCTCGAGAATAGACGAAAACACACCGTCTCCGTCACGCGAACCGACGGAATCAGTCGCGGCTCGCGCCGTCAGTCGGCCGCGAGCTTGTCCAGACCGGCGTCGGCGATGTCCGCGCCGTCTACCGACGAACGCAGAGCGTCCATGCCGTCGTCACGGTCGATGCCGAAATCGTCGGCGTACAACTCGGCAACGCGTTCGCACTCCTCCTCGGAGAGCGACGGGACCTCGCTGGCGGCTGCCCACTCGTCGACGTCGGCTTTCGAGCGGAACGTCGGCGTGACCGAGGCGACGGCGTCGTGGCTGAGCAGCCAGGCGATCGCCGCCTGGCCCATGGTGCGCTCGCCGTCGCCGTCTCGCGGCTCCGCGCGCTCTAAGAATCGCAGCTTCTCGAGTTTCTCCCAGCCCGTCTCGTACCACTCGTCGGGCCGGAAGCCGCGGTGGTCGCCCGCGTCGAGTTCCGTCTCCGGCGTGACCTGCTCGTTGAGGATACCCGAGGAGTGGGGAACCCGGGGGATCAGGCTCGTCCCCGAGCCGGTCCGCTCGATCGTCTCGAGGAAGTGGTTGCCCACCTCCTGTTCTAAGACGTTCCAGACCAGCTGGACGGAGTCGAACTCGTTCTCGATGGCGAAGTCGCCCTCGGCCAGCCAGCCAATCGACGGGCCGAGTGCGAGCCCGCGGGCGCGGATCAGGCCCTCTTCCTCGAGTTCGTCGAGCAGTTCGAGGACGTCGTCGGTGAGTTCGTCCACGTTCGCGTTGTGCAACTGGAGGACGTCGACGTACTCGACGCCGAGGCG
>SLIS01000396.1 GCA_007135505.1 Halovivax sp. | reverse complement strand
GGCCGATCTCTCGGCAACTCCGCGGGGAACTCGGCGGAGTTCTCGATCACGTAGGGCGAGACCGCGTTGACGGTGATCCCGTCGTCCTGCGTGTCCGCTGCGAGCATTCTCGTGAACATCAGTACGCCCGCCTTCGCCGCGAAGTACGGGAAGTTCTCGGGGTTCACCAGCCCCTTCTCGGCGGAGGCGTACCCGATGTTGACGATTCGGCCGAACCCGGCCTCGCGCATCCGCGGGAGCGCACGCTTCGAACAGAGGTACGTGGCCGTCAGGTTGGTGTCAATCACGCGTTGCCAGGCGTCGAACTCGATTTCGGCCCAGTGGGTCGGCGCGAAGTCGCCGACGTTGTTGACCAGGCACTCGACCGTCCCCAGCTCCGTCTCGACGGTGCTGAAGAGTCCGTCCACGCTCTCGGGCTCTGTCACGTCGGCCTGGGCCGTCGTCACCGCCGATGCGCCCCGTTCGCGGGCCGCTTCGGCGACCTCGGTCGCTGCCTCCGCACTCGTGTGGTAGTGTACGGCAACGTCGGCACCGCACTCGGCGAGCGAGAGGGCGAGTGCACGCCCCAGCCCCTTCGCGCTGCCGGTGACCAGAACCGTCCGGTCGGTCAGATCGGGTCCGTCCATACTGGCGGTAGGGTTCCTGGTCGGTTAGCTGTACTGGGCTCGGGTCCGCCCTGCCAGGTCACGCCTTCGGTCGTGCTGCGTGTCTCAGCTCCGTCCGTCGGGTCCGCCGAGTGGTCCCAATCCCCGAGCGAACGCTTATCCGCGCCGAGGTGGGAATCGACGTATGTCGCTCGACACGATTCTGCTCGCGGTGGGCCCGGGCGATGACGATCGGACCGATGCGCTCGCCGAGGCCGTCCGCGAGGTCGCGATTCCGACCGGGGCGACCGTCGTCCTGGCCCACGTCTTTTCGGAGAGCGAGTACGACGAGGTCTGCCGTCGATACGCCGTCGAGGAGGCCGTCGACGTCGAGGACATCTCGCCGGACGATGTCGCCGCCCGACACGAGACGATTCGGGCGCTCGCAGCCACGCTCGACGCCGACGGGGTCGCCCACGAGGTGCGAGGGGCCGTCGGCGACCGAGGTCGGACCATCGTCGACCTCGCGACGGTGCTCGACGCGGATCGAGTCGTCGTCGGCGGCCGTCAGCGGACGCCGACGGGGAAGGTCGTCTTCGGTTCGACGGCCCAGCGAGTGCTGCTCTCGGCGCCGTGTCCGGTAACCTTCGTCCGCGGCGATCAGTAGCCGCCGATGCGCGACGATCAGTAACCGTCGATGCGAGGCCACACTCGCCGTCCGTCGTCCGCCCGCACGGAGCTCTCAACGATCCTCTTTCCACTCGCGACCCTGTGCCCGCTCTTTCCACCGCCGCTCCTGCAGGCGCTCGGTGACGTGACGGCTGCCGTCGGCCAGCTCACGACGAACCCGTCGCTCGAATCCGGAGATTTCGGTGAGAATCGTGTCCTGGAAGCTCTCCAGCACGTCGTAGGACCACCGGTCGCCGTCAACGACGCCGTGGGGCAGGACGGACTCGCGCAGTTCGTCGGCGAGCTCCTCGTGTCCGCTGTCGCGAAGCTTCGACTCCGCCAGGTCGAGGTGATCCATCCCGTGTCCGGTCGCGTGGTGGAACTCGATGAGTTCCCCTTGCGCGCGCTGGAGCCACTCCAGGCCGAGTTCGATCTCGTGTACGGCCTCGAGCTCGGCGTCTCTCAGCTGCTCGGCCGGGCCCCCGTCGTGGTCGTCCGTACCCATACCGAGCGTACGACGCCTCGCCGTAAAGAACCGGAACCGAGGTGGAACGGCGGACACCTTCATTAGTAGCGGGTCAGTTACCCACCGTATGGATCTCTCGCTGGACGATCTCGTCTGTCTCTCGCTGCTCGAACAGGCCACGTCCAGCGACGAAACGCCAGGTGACGAATCCGACCCCCTTGTCGCCAGGTCACCGACGGGGATCGCGACGGCGCTGGGGATCGATCCGGACGACGTGCGTGCTCGACTCGACGTGTTCGACACCGCGACGACGCTCGTAGCGCGTGGGGACCTGACCGACGCCGTCCGGACGACCGACGACGGAACCGAGCGGTACGTCTACGAGTTGACGGACGCTGGCCGGGAGCGGGCCGTCGAACTCCGTCGCCGCGTGGTCGAGGACACCGAGTGCGAGCCCGCGGCGAACGGTGACGCCGTGGCAACTCGCCCCCTCACAGCCGTCCTCGACACCGATCCCGGGGCGGCGCGTTCCGGCCTGTCCTCGTCGCCCGACGTCTCGGAATCCAGCCGGTTCACCGGCCATCTGTTCGTCGGGCGTGCCGACGAACTGGAGGAGCTCACGGAGGTGATCGAGCGGATCGAGAGCCGCGGCGGCCAGACGCTGTTCGTCACCGGCGAGGCGGGCGTCGGCAAATCGGCGCTGGTCGAGCGATTCCTCTCGCACGCTCACGAGAGCGGGATCGTCGTCGGACGGGCCGCGTGCCAGCGCGGTAGCGAGGAACCCTACGGCCCGCTTCGCCGGGCCATCGGAAGCGCGTTCGATTGGTCCGTCCTCGAACCGCTGGCGGCGACCGACCGCCCCGGAATGGGTGACGGAGCGATCCTTTCGGCTCGCCGAAGCGCCCTGCTCGGCGACGTTTCGACGGCCGTCTGTGACCGGTCGACGACCCAGCCGACCGTCCTGTTCGTCGACGACCTCCAGTGGGCCGATGCATCGACGCTCGCGCTGTTCGAACGCCTCGCAGACGAGTGCGCCGCCTGGGTCTATCCGCTCTTGCTCGTCGGTGCGTATCGGCCCGGTTCCTGTACGGACGACGACCGACTGACGGCGATGCGGAGGCGACTTTCGGCCTCGACCCGCGTTTCGGAACTGCCCGTTCAGCCGTTCGATCGGGAGACGACTGGCGGCTTCGTTCGCTACCTCGTCGGCGAGGTCGACGTTCCCGACGGCTTCGTCGACCGCGTCCACGAGTCGACCGGGGGAACGCCACTCGTCGTCGAGGAGGCGGTGACGGGACTTCTCGCTGCCGACGAACTCGACCCCGAGCGCGGGCGCTATCCACGGACCGTCGACGTCGACGGCGGGGCCGAGTGGGCGATCGAACACCGGGTCCACTCGCTCGACGAGACGGGACGGGAGATCATGGAGACCGCTTCGGTCGTCGGCCGACGGGTGGACTACGACGTCCTGCAGTCTGCCGTTTCCCTCCCGGAGTCGACGCTCCGGGACTACGTAACGCTGCTCGTCGACGATCGGCTGCTGAACTGGACCGGCGAACCGGGCGCCGACGCCGTCCAATTCGCGAGCGGGCTCGTTCGGGAGACGATCCTCGCCGACCTGGACGAGGACCGTCGACAGCGGCTCCACGAACGAGCCGTCGCGGGGCTGATCGAAGCGGGTGCGCCGCCGTCGACGATCGCCGAGCAGTGCGAGGCGGCCGGACAGCTGGCGGCGGCGATCGATCACTACGAACGTGCGGCCGAACGGGCGCGGGCGACCTACGCCGGAGCGGCCGCGATCGAGTCCTACGAACGGGCCCTCGACCTGGCTGAACGACTGGATGTGACCGACCGGGCGACGTCGCTGCGACTCGAACTCGGACGAACGCGATTCGTCCGCGGCGAACCCGAGCGAGCCGCGACCCTCTTCGAGACGGCCTGCGAGGATGCGATCGACGACGAACTGGCCTGCCGAGCCTGCCATCGACTGGCAGAAATTCGGATCAAAGGGGGTACCGTGGCCGCCGGACTCGACGTCGCCGAAGCCGGTCTCGAACGAGCGAGTGAGGCGGTCTCGGCGGCTGACCGGTGCCGATTACATCGCGTCCGTGGCTGGGGGCTGTTGCAGCTCGGCGAACTGGACGGTGCTCGCGACGCGTTCGAACGGCAACTCGCCGTCGCGAACGCGGCAGACGAACCGCTCCTTCGTGCTCTTTCGAACCACGACCTGGGCTCGCTCGACGGCAAAACCGGCGCCTTCGAGCGTGCCGAGGAGCGACTCACGTCGGCCGTTTCCGCGTTCGATCGCCTCGACGAGGCGAACTACTGCTCGAAGTCGCTGACGAACCTGTCACTCGTGTACCGCCAGAGCGGCGATCTCCAGGCCGCGATCGAGGCGAACGAGCGGGCGCTTTCCCTCCAGCGAAAACACGGCTTCCAGGAGACGCTGCCGGACTCGCGGCTGAACCAGGCGTTGCTCTATCGTGCCAGTGGAAACCTGTCTCGGGCCGTCGAGGAGTACGAGGCAGCGGTCGAGGTGGCCGGCGAGATCGGCCGCGAGGAGCGGGCGGGGAAAGCCCGTATCAATCTGGCACAGGTGCACGCTCGCCGGGGTCGGCTCGATCTCGCGGAGGTTCGGTGTCGGGAGGCGATCGCTACGTTCGAGGAATTCGACGGGACGGATGGCCTGACGCTGGCCTATGCGACGCGATCGCGGATACACGACCTGGCCGGGGCGTTCGATCGGGCGCGCGAGGATGCGGACGCGTCGCTGGCGCTGGCGCGCGAACTCGGCAACGACGATCGGATAGCCGAGGCACGGAACGCGCTCGGTCGCGTCCACCGCACGGCGGGCGACCCGGAGACGGCCTGCACCCATCTCGAAGCGGCGAGCGAACTCGCGGCGGCGGGGGCTAACGACGTCGACGGCACGCGATACCGACTCGAACTCGTCGCCGGCCTGCTCGACGCCGGGCGGTCCGAGGCGGCCCACGACGTCGCGACGACGGCCCTGGCGGCAGCCGCGAACACCGACGAACGCTTGCTCGAGGCGCGTGCACGGTCGCGCTACGGAGCCTGCTGTGTCGAACTCGGCGATCACGACCGGGCCGAGACGGAACTGGGAACGGCGCTGGAAATCCAGCGAACGTGTGGGGCGACCGCCGATCGGTGCGCATCGCTGCTGGCCCTCTGCGACCTCGACCTCGCCAGATCGCGCTTCGACGCCGCCCAGGATCGCCTCGACGTCGTGACGGCCCTGATCGCGGAGTACGGTCTCGAACGTTTTTCCGAGCGGGTGGCCCAGCTCCGAGACCGACTGGAACGGGGATAGCCCGGTCCGATCGGGTCCGTTTCGATCCGCTGGTGGCGGGCTGCCGTCCGCCGGCCCTCGCTTTCCATCTTCGTTCGTCGGGGTCGACCGTCCCATATCGACGTACTCCTCGAGCATGCGTCTGACCCGGAGCGTCGCGACGCTACCTCGGGGACCTCGCTCCTGGATTTCAATCTCGCCGTCGAAGATCTGGACGATCCAGCTCGCCAGCCACAGATCGAGACCGCTGCCGTGGGTGAGCCGGGTCGGCGCCGTCGTCCCGAGGTCGATGGCGTGCTCGTCCGGGGGGATACCGGGGCCGTCGTCCGCGACGGAGAGTTCGATCCAGGCCGTCTCCGGGGCATCGGTAACCCGGACGTCGACCGAGGGCGGTTCGGAGTCGTTGTGGACGATCCCGTCGAACGTCATTAAGTGGATGGCACGCATCGGTCCCAGCAGATGCCGTACTACGCGGGGGTGGACCTCGGGGCGACGAATCTGCGGGCCATCGTCGGGGACGAGACCGGCGGGCCGCTCGCGACGAGCCGGCGGCGAACGCCCCGGGGACCGACCGGGATCGACGTCACTGAGGGCGTCCTCGAGACGCTTCGGGCGGCGTGTGCGGATGCGGGAATCGAACCGACGCAGGTGCGCGCGGCGGCCATCGGCTCGATCGGTCCGTTCGACCTCGCCGAAGGTGCCGTGGTCGATCCGGCCAACGTGCCGGACTCGATCGACCGGATCCCGCTCACCGGGCCGGTCGGTAACCTGCTCGAAACCGACGACGTGGCCCTCCACAACGATGCCACGGCGGGGGTCATCGGCGAGCGCTTTCACGCCGATCGCAACCCGGACGACATGTGCTACGTGACGATCTCGTCCGGCATCGGCGCCGGCCTGTGCTGTGACGGGGCGGTCCTCGCCGGCTGGGACGGCAACGCCGGTGAGATCGGACACAGCGTCGTCGACCCGCAGGGGCGTCTCACCTGCGGCTGTGGTCGTGACGGCCACTGGGAGGCCTACTGTTCCGGGACCGGCATCCCCAACTACGCCCGATTCCTCGCCGACCGTGAATCGACCGTCGAGACCGACCTCGCCCTCGAATCACCGGAGTTCACCGCAGCAGACGTCTTCGCTGCGGCGGGAGCCGATCCGCTCGCGGACCGCGTGATCGAGCGACTCGGCCACTGGAACGCGATCGGCGTGACGAACCTCGTCCACGCCGTCGCGCCGATGGTCGTCACGATCGGCGGTGCGGTCGCGACGAACAACCCGTCGCTCGTCGTCGAGCCGATCCGGGACCGGCTGCCGTCGCTCGTCATGTCGAACGTCCCCGAGCTCAGGCTGACGACCCTCGGCGACGACGTGGTGCTATACGGGGCGCTCGCGAGCGCCCTGACCGGCGGATCGGGCGATCGTTCCCGACTCGACGGCTGACCGTTCGTGCCGGCGCATCTCCGTCCGGCCGGACGGGGAGGAAATTGTCC
>SLIS01000056.1 GCA_007135505.1 Halovivax sp. | reverse complement strand
TACGACGTGCGCGAACGTGTGCCCGACGAAGTCATCGCGTACCTGATAGACGGCGCCGACGGAGCGGTCCCCGAAACCCCCACGGCCGGCGAACTCGCGACCGACGAGACGGACTGGCACTGCCTGGGTACCAACCGGACGGCGATCGACGCCGCCCGCCGGGTCGCCGTCGTGGAGGGGTACGACCCGCTCGTCCTCTCGAGTCGCGTGCAGGGGGAGGCGAGCGAGGCTGGCCGATTCCACGCCGCCGTCGCCGCGGAGAGTGCGCTCCACGGCGAACCCGTTCGCCCACCCGCAGTCTTGCTCTCCGGTGGCGAGGTGACGGTGGCCGTGACGGGTGACGGCACCGGTGGACCGAATCAGGAACTGGCGCTCGGCGCCGCGTTGGAACTGGCCGAGCAGGGGCGAGCCGAGTCAGCAGTCGGCGACGGCGGCCAGGGCGGAGACCGTCCGGAGATCGTCCTGGCGAGCGTGGACACCGACGGGATCGACGGTCCAACCGATGCAGCCGGTGCGATCGTCGATTCGAGGACCGTCACGGGCGACCCGGCGACCGCGCGCGACGCACTCACCGCAAACGACGCGGGAAGGTTCCTAGACGAGCGATCGGCGCTCTTGCGGACCGGGAAGACCGGGACGAACGTGAACGATCTCCGCGTGATCGTGATCGACGGACGGGACTGACGCCTCCGGGCGGATTATCGGCCGTCGTCGCGCCGGTCCCAGCCGTGGCCGGACCGATCGTCCCGCGTGGATTCGTCGTCCCAGTCGTCACGCTCGTCACGAACGGACTCTCGTCCGGCACTGCTTCCGGGAGAGACAGCCGAGTCGTCCTCGGGGTCAGTGTGACGATTCTCCAGGTAGATTCGAGCGTACGCCATCTCGACGGTTGGCTGCACCACCGCCGAGACGACGGCCGACACGACGATGACGATGGCGAAGGCGCCAGCGCCACCA
Organism: Halovivax sp.; assembly: GCA_007135505.1. The sequence goes on along the minus strand of SLIS01000056.1, from coordinate 5,570 downwards.
GCGGCCGCGATGATAGCAGCGATAATCGCCGCCGCCAGGTAGGCGAGGATCGCGAGGATGGAGATGCCGAGCAGCTTGAACAAGTTACCGTGAGCGACCTCCCAGCTCGTCGAGAGGCTCTCGAACGCGTTCTGTTCGTCGATGACGCAGGCGGGGAATGCCAGCGAGAGGCGCAAGAGCAGGTAAATTCCCGGGAGGATTAGCAAGAGCAGCCCTACAGCGACGAGAATCGTGTAGACGATGAAGATACCGATCAGCGACAGCATGCGACCGACGACCCGACTCGACGCCGCGGCCAGGTCGGGCGCCGTTCCGGCGAGTTCGTCGCGGGCGAACAGGTGGGCAATGCCGCCAAAATAGAGCACCAACAGTACGCCCAGCAGTGAAAACAACGGCACTTCTTCACCGATGGCGTCGACCACGCCGAGGACGAAGAAGAGGCCGATCAGCACCGGGTTCCGCTTGAGCCAGTCGAACGCTTCCCCGAACGTCGAAACCGCGTCCTTCCGGGGGACAGTGGTAGCCATGCGACCGAACCCGACGACGCCGGGAAAGGAATTATCGAGGGGTGTAATCGAGCAATACCTACCGCAGACACGCCGCAACGACCGAGAGCATGGCCTCGCCACGGACCTCGTCGGCGAACAGGGGGACCCGTCGGACGTCGGTCCCGCGGAAGAGGTCCTGGGCTTCGGTCAGGGCACCCTGCTGGACGTCCCAGCGTCGCTGACAGAACGCACAGTCCTCGAGGGAAGGGCTGAGAAAGTCGCCCTCGACGTCCGCTGTCACGTCGGCCAGTGGCTCCATTACGCGGTTGACGACGACCGTCCCGACGGGAATGCCCGCCGACTGGAGCTGCTCGCGCAGGCGCGTCGATTCCAGCACGCTCATCTCCTCGGGAACCATCACGATACGGAAGTCCGTCCGCTCCGGATCGCGGAGGGCAGCCCGAAGTCGCTCGATTCGATCGCTCAGTTCGCGCAGGTCCTCGACGTCGAATCCGCCCGCCGGCGTCGCCTCGCCGCCGAACATCCCCTTGATGCCGTCGATCATGTCACCGAGACGCTGGCGGAACGTGAGCATGCGTCCGACCATCGAATCGAGCAGCTCCGGGAGTTCGAGCAGGCGCAAGGTGTGTCCCGTCGGGGCGGTGTCGACGACCACGCGGTCGAACCGGTCGTCGTCGAGGTACTCGAGCAGGAGCTGGACGGCGGCTGCCTCGTCCGCGCCGGGCATCGTTCCGCCGAGCAAACCCTCCATCGGGTTCTCGCCACCCATCGCGGCTGCGAACCCGCCGAGGCCGCCCTCCCCGTCGAACGCGTCCTCGCCGCTAGCGAAGGGATTGGTACCTCCGGCGAACGGCCCGTCCGCTGCACCGGCGACGGACGAATCGTCCGCGGCGAACCCATCGCCGTCAGCGTCGGCGAACGTCTCGCCCTCTCCACCAAAGGGGCCGCCGGCGCCGAAGGGGGTCTCGCCGGCTGCCATCGCCGCTTCCGGGTCGATCTCGACACCGAAGAGCGGAATGTCCTCGCGCAGCCGTTCCGGACGCGAGGGGACGTCGATCTCCAGGGCATCCGAGAGCGAGTGGGCCGGGTCGGTGGAGACGACGAGCGTTCGGACGCCGCCTCGAGCGCTGTCGAGGGCGGTCGCGGCCGCCATCGTCGTCTTGCCGACGCCGCCTTTGCCGCCGTAGAGCACGTACGAGGGGCCGTCCAGCGACTCGTCCGGATCGCCGACCGTCACGTCGATACGTTCGGGCCCACCGGTGGACTCGACGTCGATCCCGTCGTCCTCGGGCACCGGGTCCGTCGGCGTCACCTCGATCTCGTGGTCGCCCGCGTCGTCATCGTCCTCGGTCGGTTCGACGTCGAGTCCGCTCATGAAGCGAGGATAGCGGGTCGAGCCACGTGTATTCGTCGGTCACGACGCGATGGGCAGCGATCGGCGATCGAACGGGCCCGACTCGGCCACGGCCTCACGCGAAGTACGCGGCCAGCCGATCGGCCGCTTCCTCGGCGCGCGGCGTCACGAGTGCGAAGCGAAGCCACGGTTCGCAGGTCTCGCCGAATGCCGCCCCCGGCATGCCCGCGACGCCGGCCTCGTCGATCAGGCGTTCGACGTTCTCGAGGGTGCCCGGATAGCCGTCGAAGCGGGCGAGGACGTAGAAGGCGCCGTCCGGTCTGGTGTAGTCGGCGCCGGCGCTGTCGAGGGCGTCCGTGAACGTCTCGACGCGCTCGCGGAGGAGTTCGCGGTTTGCCTCGTAGTACGCCGGTCCCGTCTCGCGGAGCGCGCGGAGGACGGCGTACTGGGACGGCCGACTGCCGGCGACGTTGACGAGCATGTGTCGACTCTTGGCGTTCTCGACGAGGTGCGCCGGGAAGATCGCGTACCCGACCCGGAACCCGGTTATCGCGAGCGACTTCGAGAACGCGTTGGTGACGATCCGGTGGTCGGAGTCGACGGAGAGAGCGCTGGTGAACCGGCCCGAGAGGTCGAAGTGGTCGTAGACCTCGTCCGCGACGAGGATCGCGTCGTTGGTTTCGGCGATCTCGACGAGTTCGCGAACCGTCTCCTCGGGGTAGACCGCACCCGTCGGATTGTTCGGCGTGTTCACGACGATCGCCGCCGTGTCGGCACTCGTAACCGCCCGGACGTCGTCCGGATCGAGCTGCCCGTCGGTCCCGGCCGAGACGTAGCGGGCCGTTCCGCCGAGCATCGTCGTCTTCCCGGGGTAGTACGAGTAGACGGGATCGGTCAGTACGACCTCCGAGCCGGCACCGCGCTCCAGCGCGCGGGCCATCGCGAGGTAGTTCGCCTCGCCGGCGCCGTTCGTGATCACGACCTGCTCGACGTCGACACCGCGCCGCGTAGCGATCTCCTCGCGAAGCTCCCGGAGCCCCTCGCTCGGCGGGTACTGGAACTGATCCGCGTCGAGGTCCGCGTACTCCCTGAGACCGTCGCGGAGTGCTTCCGGTGGTTCCCAGTCCGGGTTCCCGCTCACCATGTCGACGACGTCCCGATCGGCCTCGGCCGCGTACGCCATCACGTGGAAGAAAAGTGGCGTTTCGTACTCCATGCGTTCGTGCTAGTCCGGCGGGGTCGTGGTTCTTTCGTCGTCGACCGGCATCGGCACGGCGTCAGGGAACGTCGGCGTCTCGATCGGTTCGTCGGAGGAACGCTGAAGGTCGCCGACTGTGTTAGTCAGTCCATGACATACATGAGCGACGGATCCGGATCGACCGACGGTTCGCCGCGCGATCAGCTAGCCACCTACTACGACCTGATCGACGCCGGCGACGTCGACGGACTGCTCTCGCTCTTCGCCGATGACGTCCGGTACGAACGCCCCGGCCGGGAGACGATCGAGGGAATCGACGCGCTTCGGACGTTCTACGAGCGGGAGCGACCGCTCGAGGACGGCAGCCACGAGATCTCTCACATCGTGGTCGAGGGGGCACACGCGGCCGTTCGTGGCGAATTCTCGGGTCGGCTCGACGGCGATCCAGTCTCGTTCGGCTTCGCGGACTACCACGAATTCGACGAGGACGGCCTGATCACGAACCGGTACACGTACACGGATCGGGACGCCGTCTGAGCGGGTACCGTTCGGGGGCGCCGGCCGACGCCCGGGCCTGCTGACCGCCGGTTTGACAACCGCGGCCGGCGTCGGTCCGGGTATGAACGACGACATCACTCGCGACCTCCCGATGGCGGTGGCCGACACCCTCCGGGACGCGGACGAGACGCTCGCCGTCGCCGAATCGTGTACCGGCGGACTGCTTGGCGCATCGCTGACGGCCATTCCGGGCGCGAGCGACTACTTCGAGGCCGGGCTGACGACCTACGCGTACGGGGCCAAGCGTCGCCACCTCGGCGTCACCCGCGAGGCACTCGACGAACACGGTGCCGTCTCGGAGCCGGTCGCCAGGCAGATGGCCCGCGGCGTCCGCGACGTCTGCGACGTTACCTGGGGCCTGTCCATCACCGGCGTCGCCGGTCCGACCGGGGGAAACGAGGACAAACCCGTCGGTACCGTCTACATCGGGATCGCCTACGCCGGTCCGTGGGGAAGCGGGTCCTCGTTCGCCGAGGTGACGCGCCACGCCTTCGACGGCGATCGGGCCGCGGTGCGAGCGGCGACGGTCGAACGCGCCCTCGAGACGATACTCGAGACGAGCGAGCGCGTCGACCGGTGACCCCGTCGGCCACCTGCTGGTCGGTCTAACCGGCGGTCGACGGCCGAACCCGAACTGCCGATCATAGGCCAGTTCGCCTTCGAATCCGAACTGTTCAGGGACCGCCTTCCGAAGGGATTGTGCCGCAGTCCGAAAACAGCTAGTTATCTGAAAAGTAGTAGGTATCGGTTTCCAAAAAAGGCCGGAGGGAAAGCTATTCAACCGCGGCTAGATACCGCTCGGGTACATGAACAAACGGGACCACGTCATGAACGCCGTCCTCCTCGGCGTGGGACTGGGTGCGCTGATCGAGCCGAGCGGCGGCGAGGCGACCGCGACCGCCATCCTCGCTGTCGGCGTTCCGGTGCTGCTCGGTGCGCTCGTTCCGGACATCGACACCGTGATGGGAAGTCACCGCAAGACCCTGCACAACCTGCCGCTGCTCGTCGGCTTTCTCGCCTTCCCCTACACGTTCGGCAACCTGGAGTTCGTCTGGATCGGGATCCTGACTCACTACGTCCTCGACGTGGCCGGTAACACGCGCGGCATCGCACTCTTCTATCCCCTGCTCGGACGCGAGTACGGCCTGCCGGTCGGCGTGCCGGCGAACAGTCGCGCCGCTGACGTCGTCACGCTGATGATCACGGCAGTCGAGCTCGTGGTCGCAGCGGTGGCTCTCCACGGGTTCGAAGAAGGGTGGTTCGAAGCAGTACGGCCTGTGCTCGGGCTCTAACTATCCCGATCGTTCCTGACTGGCGTCGGCCACGGACCCGTATCCGCCCCATCATCGTTCACCGATTCGGTTCCCACGCGTCGCAAGGATCCATGTCGTCCATGCGCTCGCCATCGTAGCCGCAGTACGGCACCATCCCCGACGACTCCCGGAGGTACTCGAAGTGACGGCAGTTGCCACAGTAGTGATCGGCGGGTTCGGCGGGCCTCGTTCGATCGGTCGTCGGTTCGTCCGTGGCGCCCGCTGGCGAGGAAATGTCCGCCGCCTCGGTTCCGCCGTCGCTGGTCGGGGTCGGTCCACTAACGGAGGATCCACTGGTACCGCCCACGCCCGTCATTTCTCGGGCAGCCGTCGCGACCGACGACGCGGCATCGGAGACACTCGACGTAGACGCCGCGGTGGTTTCTGCCGGTCGATTGGTCTGGGTCTCGACCTCGCCGTCCGGCGTCGATCCCATGAGGCCGATCCCGCCCAGTCCGCGATCGCGCTCGACCTCGACGACCTTCGTCTCGCCGCGCCGGGTAACGTTCATCTCGAGTGCGCCACCGGGATCGTTTCGCGTCTTGAAGTTCACGACGACGGTGAAGAGACACCAGATCGCGCTGAAGAGCCCGATCAGGTAGACGACGGAGACGAAGAACGTGAGGTCCTGTCCGTAG
>SLIS01000013.1 GCA_007135505.1 Halovivax sp. | reverse complement strand
GCCGCCACGCTGGGTGGCGTCGGCGCGGCAAGTACTGCGAGTGGCCAGGCATCAAAGCGACCAACCGGCCCGGATACCGTCGTCGAGGTGCACGGGCGTAAGAAGCGCAAGTACCTCAACGAGGCCGTATCGAGCGTCACGGAGGAAGACGCGTACGCCGGTCTCAGGCACCGACTTGCAGGGCGAGCGTACGAGGTGACGTCGGACGATGCGATCGTCACCGAAACGATCCACGGCTATGACACCTCGGTCACTGTCTTTCTCCCGTTAGTGACCGACGGGGAGCCGGTCGGTTCGCTGTCAGCCGACCACCCGGACTCGACGCCGAACCGACACGTGTTCGGTCGCTTCGGACACGTAGTCTGGAAGGAGGACGAACCGGCGGCGGTGTTCGCCATCGTGACCGGCGACACAGAAACGCTCCTCCCTGAGGCACAGGTTTCCTCAGAGTCGGCGGTCGCACTGGCAACGTCGGGTATCGAGATCGTTCGTCCAGATAGCCACACTATCGAACTTTCGACCGAATTCGACGGAACGAAATCGCCGTCGGCAACCGAGTCTCCCGGCCGGCTGATCTCGATCGACGTCGATTCAGATACGATCGATGTCTCACGCGCGACGACCGCTGATACTCGCTCCAACGAGACCTGTCCGACGAGCATCCCTGTCATCCTGGGTACGTTAGCTGCGTGCGGCGGTTCGTGTACGAAGTGCGCCAGCCTCTCGATCGGAAATCCCACCGCTATTTTCGCGTGTATCGGATGTGCCGGTTGCGGTTGTGGTCTCGGTTGTTGTCTTGGCGAACGATCCTCGTCACTCTGTACGGCGGCATCCTCGTACCTCGCACTCCCAGGATTTATCCGCGATCCAGGAACCTCCGCGGGGGCGATCTGCGTCAGGGAGGGCTGCGACGACAAAACCTGTCTCTGACTGCTGGAACGGGGTACCGCTTCCGACAAACGACTTTCAACAATCACGTCGAAAGCCACTCATGGACACGCTTGACGTCTATCACGTTTCGACGGCCGTCGTCGGCTGCGCGCTAGCCGTGCTCGGTCTCGGGAGTATCGTTGCGGGAGGAATTCGGTTGATTCCGGCGCTGTTAGCGATCGGCGGCGTCGGAATGGTTTCGAGCGCGATCTACGAACGGTTCCGGGTTGGGCCGGCCACCGACGACCCGACCCGGGTCCAGTTCTGGCTCGTCGGACTGTCGGCGGGACTCGTCCTGCTTTCCGCCTCGCTCTACGTCGTCTTCTGACGGCGAGTCAGATCCGGCGAGGGAGTCGGTTCGCTCGGTAGCTCGCGTCGAGCTACTCCGCGTTACTCCCGCGAACCGCTTCGACGCGTTCTTCGCCCCGTTCGCGCCACTCCTCGATGCGCTGTTTCGTCGTCACGCGACTCTCGCCGACGAACGCGCCGATCAGCGCGCCGACTGCGGCGCCGGAACTCGCGGCGCTCCGACTGAACAGCCCGCCGACGCCGGCGCCGACTGCCGCGCCGATGGCTGCGTACCGGGCTCGACTCAGGGCCAGGGTGAACCTATCTCGGACCATAGACGGGTATACGACGGGATACGGGATAAGCGTACGGTTAACTTATAGGTCGTGAAAATAATCGGAAGCGGCCCGTCGTGCGTACCGACCGTCGCTCGATCGAGCGCTGGGTCGGGTGTTACCCTTCGAATTGGACTCGCTCACGACGCTGCTCGCACGGGCCCACTTCGCGTGGATTCGACGATGTGGTGTCTGCCCGAACGTCCACCGGCTCGAGAAGGGATCCGTTACTCCACACCGACGAGGACGGCGAGGCCGAGCACGATGAGTGCCAGTCCGGGGAGGGCGTAGGCCAGTACGCTGCCGGCGAGTGCGAACCCGCCAGTCGCGCCAACGACGGCCCCGATCACGGCCAGCGCGGCCCCGATCAGGATCCCCGCGACGGCTGCCGGTTCGACCAGGTTCGACGGGCCGGTTCCGTCGTCCTCGTCGACGCGCTCGCGCGGATCGACCAGCTGCCACTCGGCGGTTCGGCGCACCTGGAGATCCAGGCGCTTTCCAACCCGGGCGAACAGCGTCCGGCCGAGGTCGCGGGCCGACGCCGTCCACCACGAGAACGCCGCGTCGTCACCGACGTCCGCCCGAGCCACGTAGACCCGTTCGCCGACGACGTGATCGATCGAGGCCGCGTCGTATCCGACGTCCTCGACGACCCGGGCGAGCAGGAACTCGCGCGACCACGGGATCGGCTTCTCGAGGTCGAACGAGACCGACGTGCCGTGGGGCAGGCGAACGTCGAGCCGGACCGTGTGCTCGTCGACCGCCGTGAGGCCGGTAATCCGGCTCTCGACGTACCCCTCCGTCGTCGTCATCACGTCGATTCGCCCGAGTTCGTCGGCGATGACGTCGGTCTCGCGAGTCGAACGCGAGTCGCCGCTGTCGGTACTCCCCTCGGAGCCGGCCGGCGCCGACCGCTCGCGATCCTCGATCTCGATGTCGTCTCGTTCTCTCACGGGATTCCTCCGTCACCGTCTTCGGGTACGGTTACGACTGCGCCGCGTAAATTATTGGCTCCGTCCCGGCCCGGGGGTCGGTTCCGTCGATGCGAGGGCCCGGGAAACCTAACAAATCCAAGTGGTTTTGTACGTGGCCGGTCTCCGGGCAGCTATGTCCCCGGACGAGTCCGCCCCGACGCCCGCTATCGAGATGGACGGTCTCACGAAGCGCTACGGCGAGGTAACGGCCGTCGCGGACGTCACGACCTCGATCGACGCCGGAACGGTCTACGGCTTCCTGGGACCGAACGGTGCCGGCAAGACGACGACGATGAAGATGCTGACGACCCTGACGAAGCCAACCGAGGGAACCGCTCGCGTCGCCGGCCACCCCGTCACCGACCGACAGGCGGTCACGCCGCACATCGGCTACCTGCCGGAGGAGCCGCCGCTGTTCGACGAACTCACCGGCCGCGAGCAACTCGAGTACGTCGCTGGATTACGCGAGCTCCCCGCCGACCACGCCGGCGAGCGCATCGAGTCGATGCTCGATCGGTTCGACCTGACCGACGACGCCGACCGGCGGATCGCGGACTACTCGAAGGGGATGCGCCAGAAGGTCGGCGTCATCCAGGCCGTCCTGCACGAACCGGCCGTCGCCTTCCTGGACGAACCAACGAGCGGCCTCGACCCGCGAGCCGCCCGGACGATGCGCGAGACCATCGCCGAGCTGGCCGACCGCGAGATGACGATCTTCCTCTCGACGCACATCCTCCCGGTCGTCGCCGAACTCGCCGACGAGGTGGGCGTGACCCATCGCGGCCAACTCGTCGCCGAGGGCCGGCCGGACGACCTCACCGCCCGCGCCGAGACCGGTGAGGGCGGCACGTTAGAAGACGCCTTCCTCTCGATCACGCACGAACCGGAGACCGAAGCTGTCGCCGGCGAGTGACCACGCCGCGACCGGCCGTGGGTTCGGCGGTCGACCCGACCGATCGATCCCTCTGAGGGAGCCGTCCCGACGAAGCCGACCACTCTCGGCCGGCTCAGTCGAGCTCGAACCGGTCGAACGCTTCGATCGCGTACATGGCCGAGACGATCGGTGCGACCAGTCCCGCGAGCAGCAACACCCCCGCGACCGTGGCGACCGTACTCGCGGTGACAGTGACCGCTGGGCCCGGCGTGACCGATCCGATCACGGTCGCGAACTCGGCGGCGAGCGCCGGCCCCTCGTCGACGGCGAGCACGGCGGCGGAGCCACCCGTGAGCGCGATGGCGAGCGTGTAGGTGGCGAACGCGGTCTTGCTCGGCATCACCGCCTCGCGGTTGCTCGTCAGTCGAACGCTGCCAAATCGGGGAAAGACCGTCCCGAGGCCGGTGGCCAGCGCCGGTGTCGCGGCGGCGCCGACGACGGTCCCGACCGCGAGCATCGCGGTCGACTCCATCGAAAGTGGGCTCGCCAGGCCGGCCGCGACGCTGACGAGAACCGCGACCGGGACGGCGACCAGGGTTCCCGCGACGATCGCTCCGCCGACGGCCTGGCGGCCGGATATCGGGGTTGTCAGGACGGCCGGCAGCGCGCGGCCGTAGTCGCCGGGCACGTTCAGCGTGAACAGGGCCCCGGCGCCCCAGACGACGTACGCACAGAGGAGAACAGCGACCGTCGGTGTGAGCGTCCCGGTGCTGACCACCCCTTCGAGGAAGAAGACGCTTCCGAGCAGTGGGTACGCCACGTAGAGCAGTCGTATCGGCGCCCGTTTCGTCCGCCGGATGGCCGTCACGGCGACCGTTCGCGTCGCCCGGTCGATCGACCCCGCCAGCACGCTGTCGAGGCGGTCGGACGAGCGAACCTCGCCCGACTCGGTCTCGGTTCGGGCGGCGTCGGCGAACCAGTGGATCTTCGCGGACCCGACTGCCGCCGTGAGCGCGAGCGGGACCAGGACGGCCGTTCCGAGGACGGCGCCTGCTACGGCCGTGGTCGACGTCGCGACGTCCGGGACGGCGAGCAGGAGTATCTCGCCGGGCCAGCCGGCGGGACTGTCACCGAGGTGCTCGAAGAGGACGATCGCCAGTCTGTCGAACCGGCCGGTCGCGATGGCACCGAAGTACGAGACGCCGACGGCGACCAACACGGCCGTCCGGTAGCGAGCGATCGGCTCGTAGGCTGTGAGCAGGTGCCTGATCCAGATGCCGACGAGGAACCCGGTCGGGACCGCGGTGATCAGCACCAGCCCGAGGACCGACAGGACGACGAGCACCGGGACGATCGAGCCGGCGCCGTAGGCGAACGCACCGGAGAGCAGGACGGCGGGCGGGACGATCCAGGTCGCGAACAGCAACGCCTCCCCGCCGACGATGCCGACGACGATTGTCCCCGGCGTCGTCGACACCAGCACGCACGCCGGTTCGTCGACGTCGCCGGCCGTCGTCACGGTCCGGATCGCCGCCATGACCGTCAGGCCCAGCCAGCCGAGTGCCGTCGCACCGGCGGTCGCGTTCGCGACGGAGAACCCGCCGACGTCGGCGAGGGCCCCTGCGGCGACCCGTTCGCCGACACTCGGCAGCACGAGCAGCCCGAGTGCGGTGATCGGCCCGAGGGTGAACACCGCGACGATCCCCATGAGCGCGAGTTTCGTCCGGTCGCCGAGGACGACCCGAACCGTGCGGCGGACCTCTGTGCGGGCGACCAGGGCGGCGCTCGCCGGTCTCATCCTCGATCACCGGCCGCGCGCTCGAACTGGTCGGACGGATGACGTGAACTCATTCGTTCGGCCTGCGACGACGATGGACAAAAACGTTCGGATGGACGGCCGGTCGGGACCCGCCGTGGGTCTCAGCGGACCTGGCGCTGACAGCTGCCACAGAGGTTCTCCTCTTTGATGTCGACCTCCCGGACGGTCGGCGAGAAGTTCATCACGCAGCGGTTGTTGTCGCAGTGTTCGAGCCCGCGGGTGTGTCCGATCTCGTGGACGATCTCCTTGCGAATCCGGTCCTGGACGATCTGGCTCGAGCTCTTGTTCGAGAAGCCGCCGTCGGAACTCGTCTGCAGGCGGTACGTCGACACGACGCTGCCGCTGCCGTCGAGGTAGGCCAGCCCGAAGACGTAGTTTCGTCGTCGGTAGAAGAGGTCGTTCGGGGTGATCGCGATGTTCTTCTTCCCGCGGCCGACGCGCTCGGCCAGCTGGATGAAGTTTTCCGCGCTGTACTGGTTCCGGCCGGCGTCGTAGGCGCCGCTCGGAATCGACTGGGCGTCACCGATCGTCACCTCGCAGTCGTAGACCGAACGCAACGCCGACGAGGCCGCCCGCTTGACCGTCGCGGGTACCTCTCCGACCGGAACGATGTCGACGTGCATGGCAACGGCTATGAGTGCGTCCATCATAAACATCCCGCCGTGACTCGATCCGAGCGCACCGACGCCGATCTCCTCGACCGCCTCTCGGGCTACGAGCGCGTCGTGGAGGTCGGGGTCGGTCGGCGCCACGAGGTGGCCGCCGCCCTGGTCGAGGCCGACGTCGCCGTCACCGCGACGGATGTCCACGACCGGTCGGTCCCCGACGGCATCGAATTCGTGCTCGACGACGTCGTCGATCCGACCCTGTCGGTCTACGCCGACGCCGACGCGATCTACGCCCTGAACCTGCCGCCGGAGTTACACCGGCCGACCGCCGCCGTCGCCGACGCCGTCGAGGCCGACTTCCTGTTCACCACGTTGGGTGGCGACCAGCCCGAAGTACCGGTCGAACGCGAACCGCTCTCGACGCAGCCGCTTTTCGTCCGGACGCGTCGGACGACGGACTGACTCGGTTCGACCGGGGGACCGGGTGGAGCCCGGCCGAACGTCGTCGTCCGGATCGGTCGATCGATTGTGGATCGGCGAGCGCGTCGAGGGCCGCAATCGATCGGCGGTCTTTATTCCTCTCGGGCCGGAGGCTCGCGTATGACCGAGACGCTCGACGCCGACGCCGTCGTCCTCGATGTGGACGGTGTCCTCGTCGACGTGGCCGATTCCTACCGACGCGCCATCGTCGAGACCACTGAGCGCGTGTACGGTCGGACGATTCCGCGCGAACTGGT
>SLIS01000440.1 GCA_007135505.1 Halovivax sp. | reverse complement strand
GCTCATACCTGGTACCAGCACTACCGACGCCATAGACATTCGTATGCGGTTCGACGCCGCCGGACTACTTCGCATTCGGTCGGCCTACCGGACCACGACGTCATCGGTCGGATTCGACCGAGAGTGATCCAACCGATGTCCGGACAGAACGTTTAACCACCGAGCCCGTGACGGTTCGCGTATGCGACTCCTCGGCCAGTCGGTGGGCGACGTCGCCATGCTCGACCCGATCGTCGAGCAAGCGCCCGGTCCCTCCTACGCCATCCAGCTCGGGTTGGGAGCGCTCGTTCTCGTGATTGGCTGGTACGCCTCGAAGCTGGTCGTGCGACTGGCCGGCCGAACCGTCGCTCGGCGCATCGAACGACCGAGCGTGACCAGGTCCGTTCTCAGGACGATTCGACTCCTCGTGTTACTGGTCACGGTCTTCGTTGCAGCGCTGATTTTAGGCGTCGGAAACGTCGAAATCCTGCTCTCGGTCGGTGTGATCTCCGCCGTGGTCGCGGTCGTTCTGGCCCCCCTCATCGGTAGTTTCATCAACGGCGTATTCATCCTCACGGACCGCCCCTTCGAGATCGGCGACATGATAGAAGTCACCGACGAGGGCCACAGGGGATTCGTCGAGGACATCACGATCCGGTACACGAAGATCTTCACCCTACAAAATACGTTTCTGGTGATTCCTAACTCCGAGATTCACGAACGCGACGTCGTGAACCTCTCGGCCGAGGACGAGCGAACCCGCATCGGCGTCGAATACGAGATTACCTACGAGAGTGATCTCGACGAGGCGATCAAACACGCCCAGCGCGGTGCGCGGTCCGTCGACGCCGTCATCGGCGGTGGCCCCGACGTCCGGATCGGTAGCGCACGCTACACGGCTTCACCGACCTGTCACGTCGATGAGTACGCCGACGACGGCATCCGCCTCATTCTTCGGTTCTGGGTCAGCGAGCCGTACAAACTAACCAAGGTTCGCTCGGAAGTCCTTCACGAGGTAAAGTCCAGGTACGGGGCGGCCGACGTGGAGTTCGCCTACCCACACCGCCAACTCGTCTTGGACGACTCGATCGACGAGTCACAGTTCAAGAACCTCGCACGCCCGGGTGACGGTGTCGCTGCCTCGTCGAGCGACGATTCCGACGAGTCCGATCGGATTCCAACGGACGAGTGATTCATCGTGATTGATGGCCGGCGCGGACCGTCCCGCCACAGCGAGGCGATCCACTCACACCGTCGCGTCCGCGGTGACGATTTCGCAATCGAGATGGGATCGCAGGTACTCGTCGATGTTGGGGTTACTCATCAGTCGCCGAAACATTCGTTGCCACGCGCTGGCTTGCTGTCTCCCGATCACGACGATGTCCGCTTCCTCGGCCGCAACCTCGTCGAGGATGCTCTCTTCGACCAAAAAGCCAGTTCTGACGACGTACCGTGCGCTGTCGAGTGAACCGAACGCCTCCTCGACGGCGTCTTTGAGCTGGCTTCTGGTGACCGTCCGACTGTTCTGGTAGAGGTTGACGTGTAAAACAGTCAGTTCGCCGTCGTGTTCGCTCGTGAGTTCGAGTGCGCGTTCGAGTGTGGCCAGCGATCGATGATCCAGCGGAAATCGGACCGGGGCCACGATACGGGTCATCAACTCAGCGAACGCTACCGTGGCTGGTAAACCTTTCAGTTTCTGGGACGCCTTGACATCCCTTGGTGCGTTCACCGGCCGAGTGGCCGGTTCTACTGCCGGAGAGATACGCCTTTACTATTGGACCGTCTCGGTTCGCACATGGATTCGATCTCGACCGACGGTGACCGGACGCTGTACGTCGCTCGATCCGAGGGCGATCGTGGCTCGAAGGCGCCGTTCTTCGTCGCGTACGAGTCGGCCGCGGGCGACCGTCGGTACGGGTGGTTCTGCGGTCACTGCGAGAGTGTGGATACGGCAATGGACGCGATGGGTCGTGTACAGTGCAATCAGTGTGGAAACCTCCGGAAGCCGACCGAGTGGGACGCCGCACACGAGTAACGACTTCCGCCGTCGCAATCGCTATTGGCGGGTTACGAGCAACCACGGACGGATTCAGCCCCCCAATTTCGACCCATTACCGGCACTCGCGTTCGCGCGTTCGATGCGTGCAAATATTTATCATGGAGAAGGTTGTATCTTCGCTCGGAATGGGTCCTGTTAACATGCGACTCGTCGAACAGGCACGTTCGATTTTCGACGACCTCGGCTACACCATCGAGGGAGACGGACCGAATTTCCGGGCCGAACGAGACTGGAAAGTCGTCCACGTGAGTACGACGTTCGATTCGCTCGATCAATCACATACGGGTGAGGGATTCCGGTGTTTCGTCTCCGATCCGGATCGGGTCGAGGAACTCCAAACGCGACTCGGCCGACTGGACCCGAACTACGAGTGGGCGATCATCGCCGCCGACGGCGACGAGTACCAGGTCGAGCGAGCACCACCCGTCACCGCCTGAGCGGAATCTGGGCCGACTCGCAGGAACTTGCTACCAACTTCACCGCACGACCTGTGGCAACCCCGTACTGCCGTTCCCCAAACGAATCCTTATCGGCAGCGAGCGCGAACGGCCGCTATGACCGTCTCACGCCAGCCGATCGAGCTCGACTGGCTCGGCTACGCGACGATTCGCATCCGCAGTCGTACGGGCGTCACCGTCTACGTCGATCCGGGGCGATACGGCGTCCTCGACGACGTTCGGCCCCAGGATGGTGATCTCGTTCTGGTGAGTCACGACGACCACTACGATCCGGACGGAATCGAACGCGTCGCCCACGAGGACGCCATCGTCGTCGTCCACGACGCCGTCGATGCGGCCGAGATCGATCGGGTGAACCGTCAGCCCGAATCACTCCCGTACGAGATCGAACGAGTCCGGGCCGACGAGTCGTTCGTCCTCGGACCGCTCGACCTGTTTACGACGCCGGCCCACAACCAGCCGGACGGTCCCCACACCCGGGACGACGGTACCCCGTATCACCCCGAAGGGACCGGTTGTGGGTTCGGGCTCACGCTCGACGGCGTGACGGTCTTCTGGCCCGGTGACAGCGATGTGCTTCCGGTCCACCGGGACCTCGAGGTCGACGTCTTCTGTCCTCCGATCGGTGGTGGGCCGACTATGGACCGCGAGGAGGCAGCCACACTCGCGAAGAAGCTTCGGCCGGAACTCGTCGTCCCGGTCCACTACAACACATTCGACCTGCTCGCGACGGACGAAGCGGCCTTCGTTCTCGACGTCGCTTCGGCCGGTATTCCCGTCGCACTGGACGAGTAGAATCGGCTCCGGAGCTGAATCGTCCGATGGTGTACGTCCCGAGTCGTTCACAGCGGATAGCTCAGACCGTCTCTTGGTGGAGTACGAACGATTCCCCACCGCTCTCCCATCGAATGGTAAACTCGTCGCCCGCAGCGACGCCGTCGATCGTAATCGATTCGCCCTCGGCGACAGTTCCCGAACCGCCGTGTTGGGCCCACGTACCGCGGTCGTCACCGTCTATCTCGAGCTCGAGATCCGCCGGATCAACCGTGTCACCGCCGTCGTGGGTGACGACGAGCGATCCGTCCTCGAGGGTCGTTTCGAACTCGATCTCCGGTGGGTCAGTCGCCGGGTCCCCGCCGCCAGTGAAGATCGTTCCCCAGACGTACCCGACACTCATTCCGAGGATCGCGAACAGAAGAAAGACGACGATCGCGATCGCGAGGACGACGCCGAGTGCAGTCAGCGCCGCCCGAAGGCGGGCGAGTCCAGAACTCATTACTAGCCCAGTAGGCGATACGAGCCAAAAGGATGTTGAAACCGATCCCCACCGACTTCGCTTCCCAACCGTCGCCGTCGAACGGTTCTACCGGCGCCGCCCGAAGCGGCGGCCCTCGTGTTTAGAGGACGTCCATCTCCTCCAGACGGGTCGGTAGATACGTATCCGTGACGAAATCGAGACCGCGGGCGGCCAGTGACTGCTGTTCGGACTTCTTCTCGATCTCGAGCTGGAGTTCGATCTGTTCTTCCCAATAATCCGTCTGGAATCGCGGATCCTCGAGTTCGCTCTCGAGGGCGTTGATGTCCGAGTCGCTGAGCGGATCCGTCGGCAGGTCGTACTCGACGATATCCGCCGGCTGGATTCCGATGAACTGTGCCTCGGGGGTCGCCAGGTACTCGGAGAGGTGTGCCGACTTGATCGATCCGTAGGCGACGGAGCCGTAGATGCGGTACGACCACGGGTCCCCGTCCGTAAAGACCGTCACCGGGAGGTCGAGTTCGTCGTGCAGGCGTTTCGTGATACGACGGGTCGCCCTGGCGGGCTGGCCCTTCAGGTGGACGATCAGGGCGCCGTAGTCCTCGTCGAACCCGTTCTCGACGAGCCGATCGCGCATCCCGCCGGTCTCGACGGCCAGAATGAACTCCGCGTCAGACTCGAGGAACTCGATGGTGTCGGGGTTGTTCGGGATCTGGTAGCCGCCTTCCCCGACGTCTTCCTGACAGTGGATCTCCCGTTCACCGCGGCGAGTCTGTTCGCGCAGGAAGAGTGGACCCATGATCGTCGCCCCGGACTCTTCCGGGCGCATGTGGAAGTCCTCGCGAGTGACCTCGCTGACGATCTCTAAGTCCTCGATCAACTGATTGGACTCGTCCTGGTCGTTGAACTGGGCGTTCTCGTTGTCCCAGCTCTCCGAGAGGTAGTACAGCTCTCGCAGAGTCGAGGAGCGATCCTGTTCGAGCTGGTCGGAGAGGAACTCGATCGTGTAGACCGCTTTCAGGAGCTTTCGGGCGCCGCTTACAGTGTTGGCCGTCCGCCGAGACTCGCGATCACCGTACACCCAGACGTCGGCGTCCTCGTCGTACTCGATGTTCGCCTTCGTCCGGGTCGGGACCGACATGTGAGGGATCTCCCCCAGTTCGAATTGGTCGTAAAACTGTGCGGCGAGATCTATCAGTTGCTCGCGGGCCTGGTCTGGATCTGGAGCACTCATTCGTCAGTCACCGTAAGCTTCTCCGCTTCGACGCCGTCGACGTTCACGTCGAACGTCGCGTCGTCGGCTACGTCGTAGGTCAGGGTTTCGGATTCGCCGGCCGAGATCGTCGGTTCCCACTTGATGAACCACTCGCCGTCCATCTCGACCACGCTGGTCTCCTCGGGGAGCCCGCTCGGTTCTGCAGTGACGATGTCGGTCAGTTCGGGCGATTCGTTCGTACTCGAGTGGTTCTCGATCGTCAGTTCGACGGCGGTCGTGTCACCGTTTTCGGTGACCGAGCGCTCGACGAGGACGTTGTTCATGATTCGTGCGAGGGCGTCGCCGATCTCCGGCTCGGACTGATCGGTGACTTCCGCGACTTTCACGGCCATCTCCGGGAGGATTTCCCCGAGGACGTTCTGTTTTCGCCGACGCTTCTCCATCGAACGGCGCTTGTTGAGGTAGCGCTTGAGTTCGCGGGCCGCCTCGCGGATCGCGAGTTCGATCTCGTCTTCGATCTCCGGCACGTTCGCGACGGCGTCCTTCGACTCGCTGGTGAAGGGAACGTTGGTCGAGGCCACGTGGACCATGATCACGGCGGGCCCGTTCGGGAGGCCGGAGCCACCGGGCTGATCGAGGCCGTAGTTACGCCACCCGATGGACTTGACCACGTCCGTCGTCGCGCACGCCCCGCGCTGGTAGACGAGGGGCACACGATTGGCGAACCGAAGGACGTCCGCCCTCCCGTCGGCTTCCAGTTCACCGCCGTAGGCGATGCCGGCCTCGACGATGAACGGATCGCCGCCAGAGACCTCGGCGTCACGCGTCGCCGCGGCGAAGAAGTCGGCGTCGAACTCCTTTCGCAGTCCGGCCTCGATCAACTCGTCGGTAATTGGTGCGAGACACCGGGTCGGCGGTGCCATGATGTCCGTCTCGCGCATCGCCTCGACGAGGTCGCTCGCGCCGTCGCGGTCGTCCGCCAGCTCGCGAACGAGCGGCGGATCGTCCGGGACCGTCCGCATGATACTCCAGAGTTCCTCGGTGACGTTCTCGCGGGCAGTATCCCCGAAACTCGTGTCGTCGCGTGCTTCGGTCAGTTCGGCCGCCCGGTCGACGTGTGCCCGGAGTTGTGCGCGGTTCAGGCGGTGACGGGGATCGTCCTCGTCCGAGAACTTGCCGGCGAGCCGGACGGAGAATGCATCGATCACGGCGTCGTCCTTGCGCGTACTCGTCGCGTCGTTAACCCGACGATAGAGGTCGGCGGCGACGCGCGTTTCGTCGATCGACACCGCCCCGTCGGTGTCGGCTGCGGTTATCGGGACCAGTTCCCTCCAGGCCGCCTCGACGGCGTTCTCTCGGACCGTTACGCCGAACGTCGTCCCGTGTTCCGCTTCGGTGGCGTCGGCAGCGTCGTCGACGATTGCCTCGACGTCGAAATGTGAGATGCGGTCGGATCCGGCGACCGCGTTCGCGATCCGATTCGCGAAGTCCTCGGTGGCGCTCGCGCCCTTGTTTGCCGTCGCCTCCGTGACGGCGTGGGCCACGTCGACGTCCTCGCCGGAAACCGGTGACGGCCAGGTCATCTCCCGTCCGAAGTGGC
>SLIS01000071.1 GCA_007135505.1 Halovivax sp. | reverse complement strand
GCTTCGTCACCCGCCGCATCGTGTCGGCCATGCTCGCTGGCCGGCCGGAGGCCATCGAACGTCCGATGCGACGGCTCGGGTTGTCGGTGTTCGCCAGCACCATGGTGGCGGCGCTGCTGGTCGCCGCGGCGGGTATCTGGGGCATGGTCAACAACCAGGGCCGGGAGCTCGACGGTGAACTGCTCGTCATCGAAGCCGACACCCACACCCGGTACGTCTATCTGGACGGCCGCCTGCACCCGGTGGCGAATCTCGCCTCCGTCCGGTTGATCTTCGGGATCCCGGAGCCGGACCGGCGCGACAACGTCAGCCCGGCCACGCTGCGCGATGTCCCCCGCGGCCCCACCCTGGGCATCGCCGACGCGCCGGACGCCCTGCCGGACGCGGACGACCTGGTCGAGCTTCCGTGGCGGCTGTGCAGCGTGCCGCCGACGGCCGAGTCGCCGCGGCCGCGTAGCACGCTGGTGCTCGGGGACGTGATCACCGCCGGGGACGACACCGGCGACGGGGCGCTCTACGTCGCGTCCGGCGACGCCGAATACCTGCTGCTGCAGCACCGGCTGCTGCGGATCAGGCACGACGTGGCTCCGGTGGCGCTCGGCCTGGCCGCGGTCACGCCGACCGAGATCGGGTCGCCGCTGGTCAACGCGATCATGACAGGGCCGGACCTGGACGTGATACGGCCGGAGGGCTTCCAGGAGCGGACCGGGTTCGAGATCGGCGGACGGCCGGCCCAGGTCGGCGACCTCTACGTCACGGCAGGTCAGCACTACATGATGACCCGGGACGGGCTGCGACCCGTCGGCGAGCTGGCGGTGGAGCTCCAGCTCAGCATCGGCGACACGGCCGCGGTGCGTGACATCAGCGGAGGGGATACCGCCCGGCACCTCCACCGCACCGAGCCACTGGAGCCGCTGGGGTATCCGCTGGAGGTGCCGCAGGTGCACCCGGCCACCGGGCAGTCCCCCACGATCTGCGCCGTCTACCGCGACAGTGACGGCGGTGCGCCGGCGATCGAGGTGGAGATCCACCCGAGCGCGCCGGGTGCGCTGACCCCGTCGATCGAGCTGCGCCAGACCGGCCGGGACGTGGTCGCGGCGGCCGACCGGTTGCGTCTGCCGCCCGGCCACGGCGCGCTGGTCCAAGCGGCCACACCAACCGGCGAGGTGGCGAGTGGAGCGACGGTCTATCTAATCACGGAGGAAGGCCGCAAGTTTCCGGTCGGCACGCCCGCGGCGCAGGCGGCGCTCGGCTATGGCGAGGTCACACCGGTGCCGGTGCCGATCGACCTGCTCGAGCTCATCCCGACCGGAGACTCGCTCGACATCGAGGCGGCCCGTCAGGTGGCCGCTTCCGCGCCGGCGGAGGCCGTGGGTTAGGCGCAGCGCATCGCTGGGCCGCCGGTCATCCTGCGGATCAAGGAGCCGATCATCGCCGCGACCGCTGGCCGGCGTGTCTGTCCGAGGCCATGGCAGGAGCACTCCAGCGGCTTAGTCGACTGCCACTGGGAAAAGTGAAACAGATCACCTCCACCTCTTCGTCCACGTAGTATCGGCAGCATGGACTCTGTCGTGCTGGGGCTTGGATACGTAGGTCTGCCGCTCACGCAGGTGATGGCCGATGCGGGCGTGTCGGTCGTCGGTGTGGACGCAAACCCGGCGGTCGTGGCCAGCCTCAATGCGGGTCACTCCCACGTCGAAGACGTGCCCGACCAGGACTTGCGCCGCATGATCTCTGCCGGGTTCCGCGCCACCACGGACGAATCCGTGATCACATCAGCGTCGACTGCCGTCATCTGCGTACCAACACCACTGTCCGACAGTGACGGGCCCGATCTCACAGCGGTGGTGGCTGCGTCCGAAGCGGTCGCGCGGAACCTACGCGCCGGTATGCTGGTGGTTCTCGAGTCCACGACCTATCCCGGCACCACCGACGAGGTCGTGCGGCCGATCCTTGAGGAGCGGTCCGGGCTGGTTGTCGGCGACGATTTCCACCTGGCGTTCTCCCCGGAGCGAATCGACCCGGGGAACCGCGAGTTCGGCGTGGCGGACACGCCTAAGGTCGTCGGCGGCGTCACACCCGAGTGCACTGCCCGCGCGGCCGAGTTCTACGGCAAGTTCGTATCCTCAGTCGTGCGCACCAGGGGCACCCGTGAGGCCGAGATGGCCAAGCTGCTGGAGAACACCTACCGCCACGTCAACATCGCGCTGATGAACGAGATGGCGCGGTTGTGTCACGAACTCGGCATCGACCTGTGGGACGCCATCCGGGCGGCGTCCAGCAAGCCGTTCGGTTTCCAGGCATTTTACCCCGGTCCCGGCGTGGGTGGCCACTGCATCCCGATCGATCCGAACTACCTCGGTCACAACGTGCGGGTGCGTCTAGGCTACCCGTTCCGGTTCGTGGAGCTGGCCCAGGAGATTAACGCGACGATGCCGTCCTACGTGGCGCGGCGTGCGCAGGACATCCTGAATGAGGCTGGCCTTCCGGTCAACGGATCCTCGATCCTGCTGCTCGGGGTGACTTACAAGCCGAACATCGCGGACGACCGCGAGTCCCCCGCGGGCCCGCTCGCCAGACATCTCGCCACCCTCGGTGCCGAGATCGCCTATCACGATCCCCATCTCAACCGGTGGACCTCCGCCGGCGTAGAGGTCGTCCGCGCGGATGACCTGATGGCGGCCGCCGCCGCCGCCGATCTGGTCATCCTGGTGCAGAACCACCGGGAGTACGACATGGACGTCCTCACGGGAACCGCCAAACGGTTCTTCGACACCCGCGGCAAGACCACGCGCGGCACTGCCTTCCGGCTCTGAGACGGGTGCGATCCCCCACACGCATGTGCCAACTGGCTGCGAGGTAACACTGTCGCACTATCCGAGCTTATTACTCGAAAACACCAGCACAGAACGAAGACTCTTTATGGTATATAACCTACAAGGAGTGCTTTCCTCGCCGGGACGCGATCCCACTTTAGGTTGCGTTGGGACTGTAAGGTTCCCTTACCAGGTAGCACGCCTTGCCTTGTGATAGTTCCGCGTGCGTCACCGTGATCGACTAGCGCTGCGCGCAAGAGGACGACGGGAGCAACGATGCAGTTCGCTGGGGTGCCGATCGGTCCCAGAAAGATGGCGGGTCTCGCCCTCCTCGCCGCCGGAGTCGCGATCTTCGCCACGATCACATACCTCGTCGGGGTGGAGTTCGGCCTGATTCTCGTCGCCGGGGTGCTCGGGGTCCTGTCGCTCGGGCTCGCGATCTACTACATCGAGGCTCGTCGGCGGCATCGGGAGATCAGCGAGCAACTGAGGGCGACGCGGCACCTGGCGGACACGGCGCGTAGGGCGGCCGCCGACTCAGCTCGCGGCAACGCCGAGTTGGCCAACGTACTCGGTCGGATCGAGGAAAGATTGCAATCGATCGCCGGGGAGAATGTAGATATTTTCGGCAAACGCGTCCGGAGTGTCAGCTCGATGCTTGAGGTGCACCTAGCCCGACTCGAGGCCGCCCAAGGGGACACGCTAAACGCGCTCGTCCATCTTCGTGCCGAGCAACGGCGGTGGCAGGAGGCGGACGCACCCGCATTGCACGCGAGTGTCGAGGCGGAGGCACAGCTGATCCGGGAGTCGTCGCTCTTCGACCCGGAGCGCTACCGTCGGCGGGCGGGCCTTTCTGCCGAAGAGGACCCGGTCGCGCACTACGTACAACACGGGGTAGCGTTGCGCCTCGATCCCCATCCGTTGTTCGCGTCGGCGTGGTATCTGGCGCGCCATCCGGAGGCACTCCAGCGTTGGCGGACGCCGCTCGCGCACTTTCTTGCCGAGAGCGACGCGCATGATCTTGACGCGCACCCGGCCTTCTGGAGCCGCTGGTATGCGGAGCGGTTTCTCGACGACGACTTCCGCGGCATCCCGGTCGAGCACTTCCTGCAGCGGGGCGCAGAGGACGGAAGCGACCCGAACCCGTTGTTCGATACTCGCTGGTACGTGAGTGCATTGGGCCGAAATGCCTTGGCAGGCGTCAACCCTCTTGTCCATTACCTCACCGTAGGCGCCGCTCAGGACCGCGACCCCTCCCCTCTCTTCAGCACCGCCGACGCTCGTCGGCGACTCGGCGCCACGGCTGACCCGCTGTCAACGTTCCTCGATCTAGAACGCGACGGCGATCCGATGCCGGCGATCGTGGACGATGAGGCCGCCGACGACCGGCAACGTGAGGCCAACCGGAAGTGGGAGTATCTGACGCGCGGCCTCTACCGCGAGCCGGACACGTTCGTCCTCTACCGGATCATCGGCAATGACCTGCCGCCCCGCCACCGTGAGGGCCAGAGCCTGGAGAATCTCCGGTTCATCCTCGACCACGAGCCGGATCTTTCGGGCTGCGAGAAACGCTTCGTGGTGAACCGGATCGTCAACCCGACGATCGAGAAGGAGATCATGACGCTGCTGGACGAGCGCGGCATGCCCTACCTCCACATCCCGTTCGATCCGGAGGAGTACCGCAAGGTCCCGTGGCACTTCACCGGCTTCGACCCGCCAGGCTTTACGTACCGGCGCGAGTTCGACGAGCTTGACTCAGATAGTCGACAGCGAGCGCTGGACCACGTATACCACGAGAAGAACCTGTACGTGATGAACAACAACGGCGCTCGCAATGCCGCACTGCGGGAAGGTCGCGGCTTGGCGAAGTGGGTGCTGCCCTGGGACGGTAACTGTTTCGTCACGGCATCGGCCTGGAACGAGCTCGTCAAGGAGGTCCGGAAACGGCCGTATCTGAAATACTTCACCGTTCCCATGGCGAGGATCCTCGACAACAACATTCTGCTCCGGCCAGACCCACCGGTCGATCCGTCTGAGGAGCCGCAGCTTCTCTTCCGGCGCGACGCCGAGGAACAGTTCGACCCGAAGGCCCGGTATGGACGGCGCCCGAAGGTGTACCTGTTCTACCGGTTGGGTATCCGCGGTCTGTGGGACAGGTGGAAGCAACGTCCGTACGAGCCACCGCGTCCGAGTTTCTCACCGGCTGCCGGACCGGTCGGTGAGGCCGGCTGGGTCGCGCGGCTCTTCTCCGGACGGGAGCAGCTCGAGGGCGACATAAATGATCGTGGTGCGCGACGGATCGAGGCGATCCGCGAACGGATCGACAGGATCGATGAAGAACTCGCAGGTACCACCTTCCACAGCTCGGCGCTCTTCACGCTTGACGACAAGGTACTGGCACAGCAGCGCGAGCGCTACGAAGCGAAGGAGTCCGGGGCGTACGAGGTCATTTCAGATCTGATTACCCGAGCCGAGCAGTGCCTCGACCGTCCCGTCTATACCGTCACCGCGAAGACTTCTTTACCGCCCAGCGGCGACCCACACGACTACTGGCATCCGGCTCCATACTGGTGGCCGAACCCTAACACCCCTGACGGATTACCGTACGTAATGCGAGACGGAGTGCGGGTGCCCGGGACTGTCCTTTGGAAAGCCGGAAGTGAGAAGTACGACCGCAGTGCACTCCAGTCGATGATCGACGAGACGACCTCTACCGCGCTCGCGGGCTATTTTACTGACGAGGAACGATTCTTTGAACGAGGGGCCGATCTCCTTCGGACCTGGTTTATCAACCACCACACTCGAATGAATCCGCACCTTCGTTATGCACAGGTGCGCCGCGGGCACAATCAGGATGAGGGAACTTCGACCGGCATTATCGAAGTCAATGACTTCTACTACCTCCTTGATGCCGTAAGACTGGTCGAGCGTAGTGGTGCGCTCACTACCGTCGAAGCTGACGCGCTGCGGGAGTGGTTCAGCGCATATCGTACGTGGCTGGAGAACAGTTCTCAGGGTCGACGTGAATGCGCTGCAATCAACAACCACGGTACCTGGTACGACGTACAGATAGCGGCAATCAACGCCTACCTGAACGACGTTCGGGGTGTGTTGGCGACGCTCCGGAGATCCCACGAACGGGTCTGGCAACAGTTTGAGCCTGACGGCCGCCAACTGGACGAGATGAGACGGACGACCACACAGCATTACTGCACCTACAACCTGCAGGCCTGGGTGTTACTAGCGACCTGCGCCGAACGCGTGGGCCAGGATCTCTGGACCTACCGGTCGCCGGACGGACGCGGACTCATGCCGGCACTACGCTGGCTGCTGAGTCATGTTGGCCACACCTGGCCTTACGAACAGATCGATGAATTCGACACCGCCCGGTGGCCTGCCTTGTACTACCAACTCCCACTCCAGGTCCGGTCCAATTTGCCGTCGTCTCGCTTCACCGCGGAGGACGAGGGTCCGTGGACAGTGAAGCAGGTCTTCAGTCCACACGACGGCATCCGGCCGTTCTGGCTCGTCGGAAACCTGCACGCACAGGGAACCGGAACACACCGAACACCTACAGCGCACTGACTGAACCATTCCAGGACTGGTGGACGCCCCGACTCGCACACCGTAGCCGCTAAAGGGCTCGAGAGGGTTAGGGCGTGTCTCCTGGATCATTTTCGGGGTCTCCGGTTGCGATCGGGCTTTGCGCGTAGCCAGATGAAGATGTCGGCGATCTGCACAGTGGCGCGGTAGCGGTCGCCGAGTTTGTCGTAG
>SLIS01000072.1 GCA_007135505.1 Halovivax sp. | reverse complement strand
GAAGACGGCGTATTCGTCGACTTCGATACCCGAACCGTCCGGTTTTCGACGCTCTGTATGTACGACACCGGTGGTTCTGATCGACACGGCCACGCCGCATCGAATTCGAGGGCTCGGCCCGCGGAGAGCGAGGGACGGGATTCGACCGATCGGTCCGCCCCGGCGGATCAGTCCAGATCCGAGGACTCGACGGGGGTGAAAGCGTGAGTGCGGCTTCGAAATCGGTGCCCGACCGCGTGGTCCAGCAACTCGCGGGGGGCGAGACGGCTCGTCCACACGGGACCGTCGCCGTCAGACTGCTCGCGCTCGGCTGTGCCCTGGGCCTCGTAGTCGCGTACGTTCGGGTCCTCAGGGAGATTACGCGGTTCGTCGGCGGGTCGTCGACGCTGCTGGGACTCGTCGTCCTCTCCCTGCTCGCCGGAACGGTCGCCGCCGTGACGATCCGCGAGCGGACGGCCGTGGCGCTCGGGCTTGTGACCGCCGTCATGGCGTTTGCGTACTACTTCAACGCGGCCGGCGTCGACCTCGCGACCGCCCTCGCCGCGCTGGATCAGGTCCTCTCGGACGCGTACACGCTGGCAACCGGACTCGAGTTGCTCCGCGTGGTCGAGGCCCGGACCTGGGCGCTCGCCTACGCACCCGTTCCGACGTTTCTCACGTGGTACCTGGCGCTCCGTCGGCACTACGGGGCCGCGACGATCCCTGGCGGGCTGGCACTCGGTTTTCTCGTCCTCACGGGCGACGCCGGACTGACGACGACGCTGGGCGGCGCCCTCGCCGGCGTGGGAATGGTCGCACTCGGCGAGCTAGAGCGCCACGACGGAACCCTCGACCAGGCGGACCTTCTGGTCGTCCTCCTCGCGGTGATGGTGTTCCTGTCGCTGCTCGTTCCACTCGCGCCGGGCGGAACTGTCGGCGACGAGTCACTGGTTCCGGGCGAAGGCAGCGGGACGCTCGAAGGGAGCGTCGCCTCGTCACAGGATCGATCGACGATCACCGGCAGCGTCGACCTCTCGCCGGAGGTACGATTCACCATCGAGAGCGACGAACCTGCCTACTGGCGCAGTGCCGTCTACGATCGCTACCTCGGCGACGAGTGGGTGACGACCGGGGAAGCACGCCCCTACGATGGCTCGCTCGACCGGCCACCCGGTCAGTACGAGACGGTGACCCAGCGCGTTCACGTCGAGACGAGCGTCCAGGCGACGCCGGCCGCGACCCAGCCACTCGCCGTCGATGGGGACATCGAGGAGTACATCGAGGTGACCGACCTCGGGCAGATTCGGCCCACGGTCATGCTCTTCGAGGGCGACGAGTACACCGTCGAGAGCGCCGTAATCGATCCCTCGAGCGACGAGCTTCGGTCGGCCGGAACCGACTACCCCGACGGCTTCGATCGCTACCTCCAGCAACCGGACGATCGGTCCCAGGAGTTTGTCGACTACACGAGCGAGGTCGTCGGTGACGCGGACAATCCCTACGACAAAGCGGTGGCCATCGAGGGGTACCTTCGTCAGACGAACGACTACTCGCTCGACGTCGACCGGCCCGACGGCGACGTCGCCGAGGCGTTCCTGCTCGAGATGGACGAGGGATACTGCGTCTACGCGGCGACAACGATGGTCCAGATGCTTCGTGCCGAGGGCATCCCGGCCCGGTACGCCACCGGTTATACCGAGGGACAGCAGGTCGACGAGGACACCCACGTAGTCCGCGGGCTCGACGCCCACGCCTGGCCGGAGGTCTACTTCCCCGACCACGGCTGGGTCGCGTTCGAGCCGACGCCGATGAGCGATCGCGACGCGGTCCACGACGATCGACTCGCGGACGCCCGGGCCGATAACGAGTCGAACGTCGACACCAATCAGAGCGAAGACCAGGAGATACCGGGGAGCGACGACCGGTGGGAGGAACCGGGCGACGATAGCGGCGGCGCGGACGACGGGACGGATTCGGCCGGTGGGCTCTCGATCCCACAGCCGTCGACGGAACAACTCGCGTTCGCGGCCGTCGCCTTCGTGGGACTGTTAGCCGGCGCCCACCGATTCGACGCCGTGTGGACGGTTTCACGCCTCGTCAGGCTCTACTGGCAGCGGCCGAGTTCGTCGCCGAATGCGGACGCGGAACGTGCCTACGAGCGACTCGAGCACTTCCTCGAAACCCAGTACCGGGCCAGAGATGCCGCCGAGTCCTATCGTGCGTATCTCCAGGCGCTGTCGGAGACGAACGAGCTCGACGAGCGGGTGTACGAAGTGGCCGCGATTCGAGAGCGAGCGACCTTTGGCGCGGGCGTCGATCGGAACGACGCCGACGCGGCGATCGTCGCTGTCGACGAACTGGTCTACGAGAACCGCCCACCGTTCGGGCGAGCGTGAGTCACGACCGACGCCCCGATCGAACCGTTGCGAACGCCGACACCCACCGAGGCCCCCGTTCACTGAAAAAGAACCGGACGAGGGCGTCTCGGTCCCGATAGTGTTTAATATGCTCATTTCGTAGCCCCCGATGTAATGTCGGAAGTCTGCTCGACGTGCGGGTTGCCCGACGAGCTCTGCGTCTGCGAGGACGTTGCGAAGGGCCAGCAGCAACTCACAATCCGCATTGACGAGCGCAGGTACGGCAAGGAGGTAACGATCATCGAAGGGTTCGATCCGAAGGACGTCGACCTCGACAGTCTCTCCTCGGATCTGAAGTCGAAGTTCGCCTGTGGCGGGACCGTCGAGGACTCCCACATCGAGCTCCAGGGCAACCACACCGGCCGCGTCGAGGACTTCCTCCGTGATCGTGGCTTCAACGTCGCCTGAACCCGCGATGCGCTGAGTACCTGTTTTCAGTTTTCGTGCGACGGTTCGCGTGAGCCATCGACAGTGACGACCTCGCAGAAGGGGGCCACCAACTACTCCGGCGCCGACGGCGTCTAGAACGGCGGTTCGGAGTTCGCAGCTTCGTCGGGGCCGTCCGCCTCCGAGACCAGTTCGTAGCGCTCGCGCCAGGCTTCCAGGCCGCCAGCCATGCTCTCGACCCGGGCGTCCGCACAGCCTTCGAACGACGCGATGAGGCGCGCGGCCTGGACGCTCGCCTTGCCGTGCGGACACACCGTGACGATGCGGTCGGCGTCGGCGAGGGTCTCGACTTGCTGGGGCAGGCGCTGAAACGGGACGTTCTCGCTTCCGGGAATGTGTTCGCGGGCGAAGCTCGTCGGATCGCGGATGTCGACGACGCGTACGTCGTCGCGGTCTACGAGGGCTGACACCGAATCCGGATCGATCTCGTCGTCCATCGGGTGGCCGTTCGAGCGCCGGCAGAATAAGGACACGGGTCGCCGACCGGAGAGCGGGCCGCCGTCACAGGAAGCCGTCCGCTTTGGCGAGAAAGAGTGCACTGATCGAGGCGTCGTTGGCCGGGGCCGCCCGGGCGCGATCGATCGCCTCCGCGATCGGAACCGTCCGAACCTCGAGGAACTCGTTGGAGTCGAGTTCGCGTTCTCCGGGTTCGAGGCCGTCGGCGTAGACGATGGCCCGATCGTGACGGAGGACACCCGTCGCGACGGCGTACTCCTGGACCAGGGCCGTACTCGACGGGCGGAAGCCGGTCTCCTCCTCGAGTTCACGAGCCGCCGCCTCCGTGTAGGATTCGCCATCCTCGACGATGCCGGCCGGCAGCTCGAGGTGCGTATTCCGCGTCGTGGGCCGATACTGCTCGACGAACAGGATCTCCGAGCCCGTACTGGCCACGACGACGACCGCGGGCGCCAGATCGGCCCAGTAGTAGCGCTTCTCGCTGCCGTCGGGCTGTTCGACCAGATCGTAGCCGCCGTCGTACCAGCCGGTCTCGTACTCCGTTTTCGATTCGATAACTGGCCACTCGTCGGCGTCCGTCATTACGATGGCCGAAGCGTCGCGCGTGATAGAAGGTGGCGGTTTCTCCCGGCGACCTCGAAATTATGTCAATTCGTATGTCGGATCGCGCACCCTAAAAGGTCAATTAATATAGGTGACGTGAGAAGGGTAATCCGATCACTTCGCTACCGGCCAGCGGGAGCGGGGGTACCATGGTACGAGACGCAATAGACAGGTTCGCGACGGCCGTTGCACGTTCGCAGCGACCGTAACGACGCACGATCGGCTGGGCATCCTGCTTTGCATCTTCGTCCTGCCGAGGCTGCTCTGGTTGTGGGTGCGATATAGAAACCCGGAGCTCGTGTCCGGCCCCGAAACCGCGGGGGTTTCGGGAGACTGACGGCCGCGCTCGACCGCGACGGTCAGCGACGTTCTCCGTCCTCGAAAAGCGGCCGGTAGAGGCGGCCGAACGCCTGCCGGCGTAGCGTCGCAACCGCCGCATCCGGTTCGTTCTGGAAGGTCGCGGCGACTGCCTCGTCGGCGGGGCCGACGTGCCAGACCACGCGGTCCACCGCCTCGTGGCCGGCCTCGTGAATCTCGCCGTCGTACGTCTCCCGCCACGTCTCGTACTCGTCTCGCGTCCCGATCGTCACCTCGAGGAGGCTCGCGAACGTGGCGTCGCGGGCGGTTTCGACGACGTCGGCCGTCACGCGCTCGCGGTACTCCGTACGGTCGAAGTCCATGGCCTTCGCCACCTCGCGGACGGTCGTCTGGGCGACCGGACCCACGGCCTCGTAGTAGTCGCCGGCCTCGGAGGCGGTCTCCGGCGCGAAGAATCCCTCGGTCTCCATACGCGACCACTGGACCGGCGGATAGTTACGCGTTTTCGTCCTCGGTCGACGGATCGGCTGCCGGCTCGTCGTCCGGCCCGTCGGTCAGTCCCTCGGTCAGTTCGCGAGCCTCCTCGAGAACGGCTTCGACCTCGTCGGAGCGTTCGACCGGGCCACCGCGGCCGGATTGGCGGCTCCCGGCGGCGATGTGGTCTTCGAACCCGACGCCCGGATTGGAGCCGGATTCGGTCTCGAACTCGGGCGTCTCGACCTCGGGCGCGTACTCGACGACTCGTTCGGCGAGTTCCGCCGGTCCGCACTCGTTCCAGTCCGGGGCGTGCTCGTCCAGCCACTCGACGTGGTCCCGTCGATCCAGCGAGGCGGTGACTGCGAGGTGGTTGGCCAGGTGGACGCCATCGACCTGTTCCGCGCCACAGATCGGACACGCGTATCCCATACCCGTCGATAGCGTCGCGAGGGTGAAAACGCCCACGCTCGGGCCCGGCCGAGAGTCCGCCTCAGAGCGGCAGGCCAGCTTGCTGTCGCCACGCCTCGTCGATTCGCGCGCCCGTCTTCGCCAGTTCGTCGAACACCGTTTCGATGTCCTCCTCGGTCGTCCGGTGGTTGCAGATCGACAGTCGGAGGGCGCGCCGATCGTGGATGGTCGTGGTCGTGAGAAAGGCCAGCCCGCTCCGGACGACGTCGTCGACGATTCGCTGGGTGAGTTCGTCGAGGTACTGGTGGACCCGGGCCATCGTGCCGCCGCTGTGGGCTCCGGACCGACTCAGAGGTCGAGATCGCGAAGCAGCACGAGCGCGTCCTCGCCGTCGGCGTAGTACCCGTCGATTCGCCGGAAGGGCTCGAAGCCGGCGGATCGATACAGCGCCCGTGCGGCCCCGTTCGACTCGCGGACCTCGAGTTTGACGCTGTCGGCGCCGCCCCGACGGAGGACGAGGAGGACGCGGTGGAGCAGCGCCGTCGCGATGCCCTTACCGCGTCGGTCCGGGTGGACGGCGATGTCCTTCAGGTGTCCCAGCAGCCGACCGTGAGTCGGCGTGACGTCGGCGACGGCGTAGCCGACGACGGCCCCGTCCGGCTCGACGGCGACGAGAAAACCGGGTTCGCCGAGAAACGACTCGAACGCGTTCGCCGGCCACGGCTCCGGGAACGAGGCGGACTCGATGCGCACCACGGCGAGCAGGTCGGCCCGCTCGGCTCGCCGGATGGTCAGGCCCTCGGGGTCGGGCCGGGTGATCGTCACGACAGTCGCTACGGACCCAGGCCATAAGAAACGTGGTCGCCGTGTGACTCAACCGGCGTCGTTGCGGGCTCCTGCTGGCTTATCTGTCCACGAACAGATAGGTGTCCGAGACAGGATTATAATCTAACACGTTGAACCCGTTTCCATGACCGATCTTTCAGGGCGTAACCGAGAAACGGTCGCGGCCCTCACCATCGTGGTGATCACGCTCGTCGCGATCACCTGGTACAGTACGACGATGACCGATACTGACCGGTATGTCACCGTCGGGATCGCCGGGATTATCGCCGGCGTCTCGTTTCTGGCCGGGCATGCGGCTATCGAGTGGTATCGCTCGAAAAACGCGACGGATTGACGGGCCGCCGTTTATTCCGAAAATCGGCTCTGAGAACGCTGCATAGAGCGCCGTCGGAACCGGCCAGTTACCAGTCAACCGGCCTACTACCAGTTAGCCTCGGAGCCACCCTGGGCGATCGCCCCACCCAGTGCCCCGCCCACCGCGCCGAAGCCCACGAAGTAGCCGGCGAAGAGCACGGTCAGTTGCGGTAGGATCTGGACGAGCGCCTCCGTGAGTAGGAAAAACGCGGGGATGGTCAGTACGAATAGCGCCGCGATCGCGAGGACCGTCGCGACGACGCCGGCCGCCGCCCCGAGGGCCGCACCG
>SLIS01000346.1 GCA_007135505.1 Halovivax sp. | reverse complement strand
GTCTCGACCATCTCGACGTCGGGGCTGTGGGCCATGTGCCGCCGTACGACGGTCGGCTTCCAAAACGCCACCCTTGCCCCTGCGCCCGCCCGCCGATGGCGGATCGCCGGCGGCCGATTCGGGCGAACCGGATCGGCCCGGCGATCACCGATGCCGGATTCGCCGGCCCGATACTCACGGCTGGTGGATTCGTCGCCCCGGTGATCACTGACGCGGAATTCGTCAGTCCGGTGGTCGCCCTCGGTGGATTCGTCCGTCGCCGTCTCTCGATCCTGTCGCCCGTCACTCGATCCGTCCCTGCTCTTTGTCCGCGTGTCGGAACGCGAACCAGAAGGCCACCAGGACGCCCAGGAACGCGACCGAGATGGCGATGCGAAGCGCGTACGCCGTCCACCCCGTCGCCTCGGCGTGGACGAGTCCGGCGGCCCACCCGCTGCCGATGACGGCGAACGCGGTGGCGACGATGAGCATGATCAGGAGTCGGTCGGTGGGAATGTCCATCACCGTTCGTTGGTCGTGATCGCGGATAACTGACCGACCTGAATTATCCTCCCGGGCGGTCCGGTTCTCGCGACGTTTATACGATCGATATCGCCGCCCGCGAGGTATTTTACCCCGCAGTGTCGAACGCCCCCTATGAACGACGATACCGTCCACGTCGTTGCCGTCTCGGGGAGTCTCCGCGACGAGAGCTACACGCGTCCGGCGCTGGGACACGCCCTTGAGGCGGCCGAGTCCGTCGGCGCGAGCACCGAACTGATCGACCTCCGGGACCTCGACCTCCCGCCCTTCGACGCCGACGACGACGCGGCCGGCGACGCGCCGACACTCACCCGTCGGGTTCGAGCGGCCGACTCCATCCTCCTGGGAACGCCGATGTACCACGGGTCGTACTCCTCGGTGCTGAAGACCGCGCTCGACTACTGCGGGTTCGACGAGTTCGAGAACAAGACCGTCGGGCTACTCGCCGTCGCCGGCGGCAACTTTCCGATCGCCGCGCTCGATCACTTGCGGGTGGTCTGTCGCGCGCTCGACGCCTGGGTGTTGCCCCACCAGGCCGCGATCCCGAACGCCTCCCGTCGGTTCGAGGGGCGCGAACTGGTCGACGAGGACCTTCGCCAGCGCGTCGAGACGCTCGGCGTGCGAGCGGTCCAGTTCGCCGGCATCGAACCCGACCCCATGTCCTTCGAGAGCATCGA
Organism: Halovivax sp.; assembly: GCA_007135505.1. Next base: position 5,405 of record SLIS01000346.1, on the reverse strand, counting down.
GAACGTCGGCGCTGGCGGAAGTGCGGAGTGACGTCACCGCTGGGTGGGAAGGTTCGATGCGCGGTCCCCGGGTCCCAGTCTCCGGTTCGCTGGCTGTACCTGACTGTTCCGTCGAACGCTTCCCCGCGAACGTCTGTGACGACGTCGACGACGCCTCTCTCGTTTTTTCTCGTCTCTCCCTCGCCCGACTCTCTCGTATGATCCCCACACGGTCGGGCGGTATGCGGCGATCACTTTGGGTTACAGCCTGAATAACAATTCCCGAATGCAGAGTGCCAGGTCGTATGGAATTACCGGATACATCACACGATAGCGGCTTCTCACGTCGAGGGTTCATCGCCGGCACAACGGGCCTCGTCGCCGGACACGCGTTGACCACGACCGCAGCCGCGTCGGGGTCGCTCTCCGTCATGACGCGCAACCTCGCGGTCGGGGTCGAACTGTTCGACGTCGAGGAGGCCAGTACGCTGGACGAGCTGCGCGACGTCGCGGGACAATTGTACGAGGATTTCAGGCGCTACCCCTTCGGTCCTCGAGCCGAGGCGATCGCCGACGAGATCGAGGCCACCAGTCCCGACGTGGTGGGGCTACAGGAAGCCATGCTGGTCAGGACCCAGCAGCCCAGCACGTTCGAGCCCGACGGGTCGCCGAGTGCGTCGAACGTGGAAGTCGATTTTCTCGACGTACTCTCCGGGGAACTCGCGGCCCGCGGGTTGGACTACGACGTGGCTATTTCGAACGTGACGACCGACATCGAAGTCCCGGCCGACGTCGACGGCGAGGAGATCGACGTCCGATTGACCGACCACGTCGCCATACTCGTCCGCGGGGATACCGAGGTTCGCGACGCCCGCGGCGGAACGTTCGAGACGAGCCGTTCGATGCCGATCGGCTCCGACGGCCTGGAACGCGGGTACTGTCAGGTGGACGTTCCGGTCGACGGAACCGACGTCACCGTCGCGACGACGCACCTCGAATCGTCGGAGCCCGTCATCCGCCAGCAGCAAGCCGAGGAGTTGCTCGATCGCTTGCCGACGGATCGGCCGATCCTCCTTGCGGGGGACTTCAACAGCGGTCCCGACTCGCAGTCCAGCACGTACGACTACCTGACGACGTACTTCGAGGACGCCCATACGACGCTTCAGCCGGACCGCGATGGGCACACGTGCTGCCAGGACGGCGACTTGCTGAACGAAGAGTCACAGCTCTCGCGGCGCATCGACGCCGTCCTCTACCTCGACAGCTTCGAACCGACGACCGTCGAACGCGTCGGCGCCGATCCCGAGGACCGGGTGGTCGTCGAGGACGGCGACGAGGACGTTCGGCTCTGGCCGTCCGACCACGCGGGCGTCGTCGCCGGCTTCGAGGTGGACTTCGACGGATCGACCGACGACGGTACCCTGGGCGCGATGCGAGATTCAGGATCGGATTCGTCCCCGGTCGACGCGCTTCCCGGCTTCGGCTTCGGTGCCGCCCTCACCGGCCTCGGCGGTGCCTACCTGCTGGCGCGACGGCGCGAGGACTAGCTTGTACGACACTAGCTATTCTAGCGTATTCGCCGCTAGCGTGTACGCTATCTGTCTCTAGCAGCGGTCGATCGCGGTTACGCGGTGATCGCGATGGTCTGGAGATACTGATTCTCGACGATTGCGGTCCCATCCGTCGCACGATTGTATCGACGCATGACACCACCGAGGTCGTCCACGAGGTCCGCCTGGTCGGCCGGATCGCTCTCCTCGAGCGCTCGAATCGTCGGACCGAAGTACGTCCTGAACACGTCCACGGCGTGTTCGATCGAGCGGTAGTACTGGAGTGCCGTCCGTCGCTCGCTCTCGATCGATCGCGTTCCGGCACCGAGTAACTCGGCGAGTCCCTCGTCCGTCCCCCATCGAAGCGGCGACTCGACGCCGGGGGCGGGCGGGACGTATCGAGCGTGGGCAGCGAACCAGTCGCCGCTCCAGCCCTCGGGAATCGGGCCCGCCAGGCCGATTTTGCCACCCGGTCTGCACACCCGGCACAACTCGCGTGCCGCTCGCTCCTGATCGGGCGCAAACTGGACGCCGTACACCGAGAGCACGACGTCGAAGCTGTCGTCTGGAAACGGCATGTCCTGTGCATCGCCGACGCGGAAGTCGACGGCTTGCCCGTTAGCCCGTGCACGCTTCTCGGCGCGGTCGATCAATTCGGGAACGTAATCGATGCCCGTCACCTCACAGTACCGTCGCTCCGCAACGAGTGCCGCCGTTCCGCTTCCACAGGCCACGTCCAGTACCCGCTGTCGCGGATGTGGATCGACGGCGTCGCAAAGCGCCTCCGCCATGACCACATTTTGACGGGTGATCTCGTTGAAATCGCCGGCCGTCCACGTCTCCTTCTGGTTCTCCGTAACGCCAGCGTAGTCTGTTTCGTTCATGGTCTCGTCCTCCGTCACGAGCGCCCGTGGTCACCCGATACGACGTGACGTAGTACACGCTAGCAACCAGCATAACCTCGCAGGCTAGACTGCACCAGTATTTCCGCTTCTACACCAGTATTACCCCTCTATAGTTCCGGCTCTATCTAGTATATGATCGCCCGTTCTCACCTACTGCACCGACTGACACGCGCCCTGCCCGATTGACACGCGCCCTGCGGCGGTTCGGGTAACTATCGAACTGCTGTCAGCCGTGGTGTGGAATGGTGGTGTGGAAGATAGGAGTGCAAGCTGTAGCGAACGGGTTCGACACGGCGGCTTCGTCGGTTTCACGTCGAACCCGGTGAACTGCCTGCTCGGTCGATCTGCGAACTGACCGAACCGGATTGACCAGTGGTATTTAAGTTCCCGTCCCTCAATTTCGTATCAAAACATGAATTCGGATGGGACAGCAACTTCACCGTCTGTCGGAGTTGTATCGAATTACCTTCAACGAATACCAGTCGGTGGACTGCTTGTTGTCGCAGGAACACTCGTTGGTCTCGGAGCGTTACTACTCGTTCGGGGAATCCATTTGTACATCCATTTTTACAGCTATGCAAGCGGAATCGCAACGCACCGATTGCAGCAAACGCTCTTCTGGTCGATATTCGGTGGAATAGTGCTCGCGCTCGGGCTATTCCTCCTTGCACGGAGCCTCTCTCGATATCGCTGATGTAATTGGGTGCCTTCTGATTCTGCCGGATGCCCCTTCACTTCTACTGGTACTGACATGTAGCTGCGTTTCCACGGTGGTTAGATGGTTTGTGGCCTGCGTGTTTCGTCCGTGGCGTGTACTGACCGATCACCACCGTCGCAGGTTGGGCCAACTCTCTCGGCTCATTCGCGCCCAGCAGTCAGCACACCGTTCTCGCTATCGCTGCTTCGTGGTGTACTATTCGGGGCTCAGCTTGATCGTCTATGGGCGGCTAGTGAGTGCTTCGTGTCGTGGCGAGTGCTCGGACGGCCAGTTGAACAATTGCTCCGAGAACGATGCGATGCCGTCTCACTCGCACGACCGCAGTCGAGGTGGTTGGTCGGTGGACCGGTACGGGGTGGTTGGTCAGTGGGCACGGTATGTGGCGATTGTCTGGGGACTAGGGACGCGAGGGCTGACCAGCAGGCGGATACGCGTCTGTTCGGCCAGCCGATACTGGTGGTCGATCCGGCGGCACGGTAGCGAACTGATCGTGCAGTGGCGACGGCCGACGTTCGACGCTAGTCTTCCAGCTGCGTCACGACGGGGCACTCGGCGTTCAGCAGGATTTGCTGGGTCCGGTTGCCGAACACCGCTTTGCCGGTGGGAGAGCGACGACGGCCGCTGATGACGAGGTACCGGGGATCGAGGCGCTCCGCTTCGGCCAGGATCCCGTCCGTCACGTTTCCGACGCGGCCACGCGCCTTGAAGCGGTCCCGGTCGATGTCGTCGATCACGTCCGTCACGAACTTCCCGACGAAGTCCGCCGCGCTGTCGCGTTCCTGATCGATCGAGTAATCCCCGAACCCGGGGATGTCCCGAATGGAGGCCTGGTGGGCCTGGAATTCCTCCTGCGGGACGACGTGCAGGACGACGAACTCGTCGTCGTACGCTTCCGCGAGATCGTACCCGATTTCGACGACCGCAGTGGACCGCTCGTTCTCATCGATGGCAGCGAGAATCGTCATAGGTGTGCAGTGTCGGTCGCTGAACTAAGTAGTTTTATTTTACGAGTCGGGTAGTCGACCGACACTCGAGTGGTAGTTCGGTCCTCGAGTTCGGTTCGTTCGGGGCGTGGATTCAGCAAAACCGCTCTGGGCGTATCGAGCGAGTTGCGCTGGAACGAGTGACGGTCGAACTTCGTGCCGAACAGTCTCGACGAACGGAATGCTATTGGGTACCCCGAACCAACGTCCTGACAGGTACATGCGGAAATCTCTGCTCGAAATACTCGGGAGTGGACTGTTCGTCTTTCTCACCACCTATCTCCTGCAGGTCCACGGACGGGGCGTCTGGACGGCGATCGAAAGCTGGACCGGAGAGCTGGTTTTGATGGGAACGTTCGTGCTCGTGTGTGCCCTTTTCGGCGCCCTGTTTTCGTGGGCAACGGGGGTACGCCTCCGGAATTTCGCGGTCGGCGGATTCGCGTTCGTTCTCACCTTTATCGTGTTTCTCGAAAGTACGGGCGGCCCATTTGACAGCCCCGTTCACATCGTCCTCAACGCCCTCTTCCTGATCGGCTTCGTGCTTGGAGCGGGGATCGTCGAACGCGCGGACCGACGTGGCCTCCTGTCCCGGGCCGTCGTCTTTCGGTGACAGTCGTGACGGTATCGGTTGGCGGCGGTCGAGACGTATGAACTCGCTCTGTACTAAGTTGTCTCTGCACTGAGTTATCGATCTAGAATTGATCTTCCGCCGGATCGTCGTCGGACGCTTCGACCGTGAGCGTCTTCGCGCACCGTCGCCGCTCGGTCGTCGGTACACGCAGCCTCGCACCCGGCGGGGCGGCTCATCGGCTCACCGTCCGGTGGATGCCTCGAAACGCACGACTGAGCGGAGGTCAGGACTCGATTGCAGGTACCATAACCGTCATGATGCTTCGAACCGAAACTCCGGAGTACCTCGGGGCAACAGCCTATCACCACCACGCAGCACCCACTGCCATCCCCTCGGGGTATGCCATTTGGACGTACCACGGTCGGTCTTCCGACCGACCGTCACTCCACTCGGAGTGCTACTCGATCACGGAGCACTACTCGATCGATAGCTACCGGTGTGTACCGATCGGCGGGGCCGGCACGGTCGACCGAAGCGTCGTTCACAAAAATATCAAGTCGTGGGCCGGCTACGACACGGAACGATGGCCACTCCCACGGGAGCGCTCGACCGAGCAGCGAACGCCCGAATCGCCGACGCGATCGAGTCGGTCGGCACCGATCTCACGAGCGACGACCGATGACCGACGTCGAGGCCGTG
>SLIS01000277.1 GCA_007135505.1 Halovivax sp. | reverse complement strand
GTCGACATCTGCGGTGCACCGAGCGATATCCCCGCCGAGTTGTACGCGCTCTACGTGGACCCGGATGTGTGGGCCGACGGCATCGGTTCGGCCTTGCTCGGCTAGTTCGAAGCGGTCTGTCACGATCACGGCGCCCGTGCGATCAAGACCGTCGTGGCGGCTACCGCCGTCGGTCGGCGCTGGTACGCTCGACCGAGACGAGACGAACCACTCTTAAAATCCCCGCCCGTATCGATGGTCGTGTCGAAGCAGCTCCAGGATGTAGCAACGCTCTTCTGTCACGAGATCGGCGACGACTACCTGGTGGTCGTCGAACGCGACGGTGAGCGACTGTTCCGGGCGAAACTCGGCCTCTCGGAGACCCCGGCCGGCCCGCGGCCGGCCAGGTTCCGGCTCAAGGACGGGTCCAGCGAGGAACCGCGACAGCCCAACGAGTTCGTCGAACTCGCCCGGCGAGCCGAGCGCATTCGAATCTCGGAACAGACCTCGTCGGCCGGACGAGCCGAACTGCTGGAGATGCTCGCTGGCTACCAGTTAGACGACAAGGCCAAGGCCGTCCGGACCTGCCGGTACTGCGCGTCCGACGGACGATACTCCCCGATAACGACGGCGACAGCCATCAAGGACGACCGGGACTGGATCTGTACGGACTGCGCCCGGCGAGAACTCGATCGCCAGCTGTCGTACGCGGGTGACGTGACGGGGGCGGCGAAGGACCGCCTGGAGGACCTCATGCTCGAGGTCCAGGACCTCCAGCGGATCGTCAACCTGCTCAAGGGCCGACTAGACCCCGAACTGACGAAGTTCGATACTATCTCGGCGACGACAGACGAGGTGGATCCGGTGCCGGTCGACGGACTCGACCTTCACCCCGACCTCCAGGAACTCCTCACCGACCGGTTCGAAACCCTGCTGCCGGTCCAGAGCCTCTCGGTCGAGAACGGCCTGCTCGACGGACGGGACCAACTCGTCGTGAGCGCGACGGCGACCGGCAAGACGCTCGTCGGCGAACTCGCCGGCATCGACCGCGTGCTGAAGGGCAACGGAAAACTGCTCTTTCTGGTCCCGCTCGTCGCCCTGGCGAACCAGAAACACGAGGACTTCGAGGACGAGTACGGCGACCTCGTCGACGTCTCGATCCGCGTCGGGGCGAGTCGAATCGCGGATTCGGGCAACCGATTCGACCCGAACGCAGACGTCATCGTCGGGACCTACGAGGGGATCGACCACGCCCTCCGGACGGGCAAGGACCTTGGGGACATCGGGACGGTCGTCATCGACGAGGTGCACACGCTCAAGGAGGACGAGCGCGGTCACCGTCTGGACGGACTCATCTCCCGTCTGAAGTACGCCACGGAGAACCGGGCTCGCGAGCGAAGCGGGTACGAGGGCGCCCAGTGGGTGTACCTCTCGGCGACCGTGGGCAACCCCGGACAGCTCGGCGAGGCCCTGGAAGCCACGCTGATCGAGTTCGAGGAGCGGCCGGTCCCGATCGAACGCCACGTCACCTTCGCCGACGGCCAGGAGAAGGTACGGGTCGAGAACAAACTCGTCCGTCGCGAGTTCGATACGAAGTCCTCGAAGGGCTATCGCGGCCAGACGATCGTCTTCACCAACTCGCGCAGGCGCTGTCACGAGATCGCTCGCAAACTGGAGTACGACGCCGCGCCGTACCACGCCGGCCTCGACTACAAGCGCCGCAAGACCGTCGAACGCAAGTTCGGCGACCAGGAGCTGGCGGCGGTCGTCACGACGGCGGCGCTTGCGGCCGGGGTGGACTTCCCCGCCTCGCAGGTCGTCTTCGACTCCCTGGCCATGGGCATCGAGTGGCTCTCCGTCCAGGAGTTCCACCAGATGCTCGGCCGCGCGGGCCGGCCCGACTACCACGACGAGGGGAAAGTCTACGTCCTCGTCGAACCCGACTGCGCCTATCACAACTCGATGGAGGGAACCGAGGACGAAATCGCGTTCAAACTCCTCAAAGGCGATATGGAGCCGGTGATGACCCGCTACGACGAGGCGGCGGCCGTCGAGGAAACGCTGGCGAACGTCACGGTCGGCGGCCGCGACGCCAAACGATTGAACGATCGGATGCTCGGCGAGGTCCCGACGAAACACGCTATCGGCAAACTTCTGGAGTACGACTTCATCGACGGGTTCGAACCGACGCCACTGGGTCGGGTCGTCACCGAGCACTTCCTCGATCCCGGCGAGGCGTTCGCGCTCCTCGACGGCATTCGCAAGGGCGCGCACCCGTACGACCTGGTCGCTGACATCGAGTTGCGCGATCAGAACCTGTGACGGCTGGTCTGTCGACGGAAACCGGTTATCACACGCCTGACTGTTGTCGCTAGTGGGGCTGATACAGAACGAAACCCTTTACGCGTTCCCCCGAAAACAGTGGGTACGGGACCGTGGGTTAGTCTGGTATACTTCGGGCCTTGGGTGCCCGTGACCGCGGTTCAAATCCGCGCGGTCCCATATTACTGCTGCGAGCAATTCGCGAGCCCCAGCAATCGAACGGAGCGTGGATTTTAACGAGACCAGTCGCGCGCAGCGGAGCGAGCACGTCTGGACGTTGTTCAAATCCTCGCGGTCCCACTTTCTCGCCGCGAGCAAATACGCGAGCGGCGTCCGTGACCACCTGCGGTAACGGTACGGTCGGGCTCGTCACTGGTAAGTGATATTTACTAATGTCGTTGACGGCCGGATTGACCGACGAGCACATGACTTCTCACTCCTCGCTTGTGACTCGACATTCTGAGCCCGATCCCCTATCGGTGCTCAACCTCGTTCCGAACCCAGCGACCGGCTTTTTCTGTACGCAGACAGAGTCACTGCGCGCCGTCAACGTCCGTGGCGAAATTCTGTCGACCTTCGACGCGGAGAACTGTGCAGACCCGGAATCCTATCGCTCACCGATGAACTACGTGCGGTTCTTTCCGGAGGTACGAGGGACGCTTCGCCCGGAACACGACATCGTACACGCCAACTTCGGATTGACTGCGCCGCACGCACTCGCACAGCGCCAGGTTCCCGTCGTTCTGTCGTTGTGGGGAACCGACGTGTATGGCTCGTTCGGGCGGGTAAGCAAGGTATGTGCCAGACTTTGTGATGCGGTGATCGTCGTCTCCGAGGCGATGGGTGAGCAACTCCAATGCGACTACACCGTTATCCCCCACGGCGTGAATCTCGATCTATTTACACCCGAACCGCGATCAGCTGCCGCGGACACACTTGGATGGGATCCCGACGCCTTCCATGTTCTCTTCCCGGGGAACACGAACCGTCCGGAGAAGGACTTCCCACGAGCACAACGTATCGTTCGGGCCGCACGCAAACGGATCGACGCGCCGATTCGGATCCACACCCCCGACGGTGCAGTCCCTCACGACGAGATGCCGACCTGGATGAACGCGTCCGACGTGCTCCTTCTCACCTCGCAGTACGAGGGCTCCCCGAACGTTGTCAAGGAGGCGATGGCCTGCAACGTCCCCGTTGTTTCCACAGCCGTTGGCGACGTGCCGGAGCGCCTCGGCGACGTCACTCCGTCGGCCGTCTGTTCGACCGACGACGAACTGGTCGACGCGCTCGTCGCGACGCTTCGTGCGGACGCTCGTTCCAACGGCCGGCACGTCGTTTCGGACCTGCGTATCGAACGGGTGGCCGAACGCATCCGTTCCGTGTACGACGATGTGTTGGCCGACGCTCGGTGATCCGGGAGCTGCGGATGCAGGCCGGAGACGAATTCGCTGCTCAGGGCCGGCCGAGTCGCGAGCGAGCGGACTCGAGCGATCGCAGCAGATCGATCGGTGGCGTCATCCACGCCGAGAGGTCACTCCGGTCGATCGCCCAGGCCGCCTCCGACCGGACCAGCGTAGCGATACTCCGACGGACGTCGCTCACATCGGGGTTTCGCACACAGTAGTTGAGTTCCCGGAGCGGGAAGACGAGTTCGTCGGGCCCGTCCGCACGGTCGGGCCCGAGGTCGGCGTCGAGAGCGAGCGCATCGGCGACCATAGCCGATGCAAACCGGTGACCGTTCCGGCTCGACAGCGCGTAGGATGCCCACAACTTCGGGTTGATCTCCAGGAGGGCGTACGACCCGTCTGCCCGTCTCATGAACTCGACGAGCGCCACTCCCGTTTCCCAGTCGAACGCCTCTAGAAGGTCGATAGCCGTCGACTCGAACGCGGAGTCGTGATGGACCCGGAGATGCGTCCCGCTTCCGCCGCGACGGGGGACGGAACGGAGCTCCTCGTGACAAAACGTTAGTTTGACTTCTCCCTCGAGAAACAGAACGCCACAGCCGTACGTCGATGGTGAACCGTCGATGTACTCCTGTACGATCACGTCGCCGTTGGGCGCCTGCCGAGTAATCCGATCGTAGGCCTCCCAGAACGCATCCGGCCGGTCGATCCGTGCTGTGGTGGTGTCTCCGGTTTCGTGACGCGCCTTGATGAAAACCGGAAACGGTACCTTCGAGAGTCCGCCACGTGGACGTCCCGCAGCGTCGAGTTCTGCAACAGCGTCGGTGTACTCGTCCGGAACGTCGAGCCCGATCGCTCGCCCTCGCTTCCGGGTCGTTACCTTATCCGCAGCGGCCCGAAGCGACGACGCTGACGGGAGACACGTCGAAACGTCGTCGGGAATCGCGTCCCGAATCTCGGCAATCGTTGCCGTCGATCGATACCCGACGGGAAGGACGAAGTCCGGCACGTAGTATTCGAGCACATCCACTAGCGCATTCCCGTACTCCGGGTCGGACACTGGTGGGAGCGCGACTCCCTCGTCACAATACTTGGATCGAAGCAGTCGACTGAACCGCATCGTTCCGGCGCCGATAACTGTCGCGTCGAGGTCCGCGGAGAGTTCGGCGGCAATCGTGAGGCTGTTGTCGGCGTCGCCGTCGAGAAGGAGAACGCGCGGAGAGGTGCCCATCGTTGGATTCAGTTGTCGAACCGTTCACAATAGTATACAGTTTCTATACTATCGTAGTGTTCGGTCCCCTCGTGTTTACCGCTCGGTAGTCGCTACGGAACTCCCCAAAGAGACGATAAGTTACTACGCAACCCTGAGACTCCGGGTAGTGAACGACGGTGAACGCACCGCCGGAGTCGAGCGTCTCGGGGGACGCGTTCGCACGTTGTCTCACGCAGGATGTCGTCCGACGTGGGACAAGCCGATCCGGTTGCTCGAAACGAGACCCTAGCTATAACACTCGAGACGGACGTGACGGTATGGTCCCGCCACTGGCGAGCCGATTCATTGCCGGTGAGACGATTCCGGAAGTGGTCGCACACGTCGAGCGGCTGAACGACGCCGGAATCGGCGCCACTGTGAACAACCTGGGTTCCCACGTCGAGGAGGACGCACAGGCGGCGAACGCCGCCGAGACGTATCGTACGTTGGCGGCAGAGATCGACGATGCCGACCTGGATGCGAGCGTCGCCGTCAAGCCCACGCAATTGGGGCTCGACCTCGGCCGGGAGGTATTCAGGGACTCGATCGCGGCCATTGCCAGGACTGCCGACTGCAAGGGTGTCGACGTGTGGATCGACATGGAAGAGCCGGAGACGGTCGATGCAACACTGGATACCTTCGAGATGCTGATCGAGGAATTCGGCGCCCGCGTGGGTGTCTGCCTGCAGGCAGATCTGCGGCGGACCGCCGACGACCTCGAACGAATAGCGGGACAGTCCGGGAAACTCAGGCTCGTCAAAGGCGGCGCGTACGATGTGGCCCCTGACGAAGCATATCAGGACCGATCGCGGATCGACAGCGCCTACCGCGATCTGCTGGAGCGGGCGTTCGAGCTGGTCGATGACGGCCTCGCCGTGGCCACGCACGATCCGGAGATGATCGACCACGCGATTTCACTACACGACAGATACGGCACTGACTTCGAGATACAGATGCTGATGGGCGTACGAACGGATGCACAGATCGAACTTGCCGAAGAGTATGCCGTCGCGCAGTACGTCCCCTACGGCGAGCAGTGGCAGCAATGGTTTCTCAACCGGGCTCGAAACAACCTTCGGTTTGCCACCCGGGCGGTCGGCGGAGCGGTCCTCGACATGGCTTCGGGGATAGGTAGCCGCACGTAGCGACCGCCACACTCGGTCGTATGAGACGGACCTCTCGCGCGTACTACTGGAGATACTGTCGGTATATCGACCGGCCCACTCGTAATGCCGTGAGCGCAGGCGCCGGTCTACCACGCTCCCAGACGAGCAGCGGGATCGCGTTCGCACCGAACTGCGATTTGAACCGATAGACGCCGTTCCGGAAGTCGGGAGCCGAGCCGCGTAACTCGTAGGTCTCGTAGCCATTCTCGATTCCCCACTTGATCGCGTGTTCGTGGAGCAACGCGGGCGCGTGGTATTCGAAGTGGTCCTCGGTGACGGCGGTGAACAGGTGTTGCAGCGTCGATTGTTCCTCGTCGAGGAGGTACAGGTACGATCCAGCGTGAGTCCCGTCTACCCGCAACGAGAAGAGTTCGATTCGGTCCTCCAGTGACGCGAGCTCGAGAACGAACGGTCGAGGGAGCGTCGGCATGTCGACGCGATCCATCACCCGGACGTAGTCGTCGTAAAACTCGGCGAGGGAATCCTCGGTGACCGGGTCAGAGACGACCTCGAAGGACTGATGGTTGC
>SLIS01000304.1 GCA_007135505.1 Halovivax sp. | reverse complement strand
GACCGGGTCCAGCCCTGTTCGATCGAGCCGGGCCGACCGGGCTCTCGCGTCGACGTCCCGCCGTCAGGACTGCCCGACGGAGATCCACTCGTCGGCACGGGCCGATTCGTAGACGGCGTCGAGGATTCGAAGCACGGTTACTGCGTCGTCGAGGCTGGCCGGGACGTCGACGTCGGCCGACTGGCGAGCCTCGAGGAACTGCCGCATGAACTCGAGTCCGAAGCCGCCGCCGTAGCCCGGCGTGGGATCGTAATCGTAGGTGAGGTACTCGCGAGGTGCGGCCGGTCGTCCGTCGGCCATGGACTCGAACTCGATCGTGTTCTCGTCCTCGAAGCCGAAGTAGTCGCCCACGGGATCCCAGGCGACGCGTCCGTGCGTTCCGGTCACCGAAACGTACGTGTCGTATCGACCCTCCCGCAGGTAGTATCCGCAGGTGAGCACGCCGATGGCTCCCGAGGCGAGCTCGAACTGTACGATCGCGCCGTCTTCGACCGACTCGTCGTCGGGGCCACCGGTCATCGTCGCGTCCACGGCGACGATGGAATCGTCGAACGCCCACGAGAGCAGATCGATCCAGTGGACGCCGAGCCACTGGACGATCCCGCCCCGGCTGGCCGCCCGGTCGAACAGGTAGTGGTCGGTGTCGCGGTGTTTTAGATCGGACGCGGCGTATCGCGTTTCGAACGTACGAATCCGCCCGAAGAAGTCCTCGGCTGCCCGATTCCGGAGTTCTCTGGCTGCCGGGTGTGCTCGCCACGGGTAGGAAACGCAGACGGTCGAGTCGGTGTCTCGTCGGGCAAGCGCCTGGAGGTCGGCGGCCGTTCTCGCGGCCGGTTTCTCCGTGTAGACGTCGATCCCCCGATCCAGTGCCGCGTCGATCACGGCCGGCGTATCGCGGCTTGGGAGGGTTATCCAGACCACGTCCGGCGCGTCGGCGTCTAGCAGTTCGATCGGATCGCGGTAGGTCGGAACGTCGCCGACGTGGCCCTCGAGGGCCGTCGGGTCGTACGACTCGTCGGGCTCGCAGACGCTCGTCACGGAGGCCGGCAGTTGCTCCAGGCTTTCGAGGTACGGTCTCGTATGGTGGTGGTCGAGGCCGACGTAGCCGACCGTCGGCGCCGTCATTGGCCGGTGACGGCGGTGGGTGTAGCTCCGCCCGCCGGTTCGGTGGAAGCGGTCGTTGCGTGGATCGAGTCGCCGTGTCCGGGGGTTCGACGGGAGGGATGTCCTGTCGCTCGGCCGTTTGCGGTCGCGTTGGCGGGCCACGGCCCGAACCGCACGATAGTTGACCTGGACGGACCCGCAATCGTCCGCGTAACTCTCGAATCGTCCATCCGGAGTCAATTCACACCGATACGACAAAAGAATGGGGGCACACCGTCACAGCAACGGTGAATCGAACTCCGCCAGCGTTGGGTGGCAACCGCCCGGGTCCACGCGCTGGCGGCCGTTCACGGCGAGCCGGTCCGCACGTCGAGCGTTCGTCGATACCACCTCCGGCGACTGCGACGTCGTGGAAAACTGACGTGGGTCTGACTACAGCAGGAACTGCCAGACCTCGTAGAAGTAATTCAGGATGATCGCGATGACGGCCACGTACCCGATGATCCCGAGTGCGAGGACGAAACGTCCGTTCGCGTGTTCGCCCATCAGGTCATCATCGCTCGAGATGGCAAGCACCAGGTACGCAAGCAGCGGGAAGGCGACGATCGCGAGCGCCTGTGCGAGTCGCAGTATCTCGATCGGATCTTCCTGGAAGAGCAGGACGGGAATCAATCCGAGAAGCATCGCGATGCTCGCCCAGATTTTGACCGGTCGTTCGTCCATCGACGGATCCTCCCCTCGGCCGTCGACGAACAGCGTCGATCCGATCAGCGCGTTCACCACGAGCGACGACAGGGCGGCAAAGAAGAACCCGATCGTAAACAGGTAGAACGCACCCGACCCGACGAGCGGTTCGAGCTGGAGGGCCATCTCGTGGGCACTGAAGACCAGGTCGCCTTCCCCGCCGTGGATGACGCTCGCACTCGTGAGCAAGATGACGGTCGCGATCAGTCCCAGGATCGCGATCCCGATGATCGTGTCGGCCGACTGCTTGGCGAAGCGCTCCGGACCCCACTCCTTCTCGGTCATCAGGTGCGAGATGTACACCGCCGCTGCGATCGAGAACGTCGTCGCCGCCATGCCGAGCGACAGCGTCACGGCATCGAACTCGGGGAACGACGGTACGAGTCCCGCTGCGAGGGCTTCGACGTCGATGCCGACGAGGGCGAGCGTCCCGACGAACGCCACGAGCATGACGCCGACGACGATCCGGACGAGCCATTCGATCTTGTCGTACAGGTTTGGCAACCAGACAAAGCCGATCGCGACGAGCGTAAACATCGCGGCCCACAGCCGCACGTCGCCACCGAACAGGGCTTCGGAGGCAAAGCCGATCCCGGCGTTGTTCCCGACCTGAAACGCAAGAATCGTCAGGAAGCCGAACACGCCACCGAGCAGCGCGACCGTCTGCGTGTATTTTATCCGCGTCGCCCCGAAGATCGTTTCTCCCGTCGCGAGCGCGATCCTGGCGGCCATCCACACGTACGTGATCATGAAGATCGTCGCGATGACCGGGACCCAGACGAGCGAGTACCCGTAGAGCCCGCCAGCGATCGTACTCAGCGCAATACTGCCCGGACCGACGACGACCGCCGCCAAAAACAGCGCCGGCCCGATCGCCTTGATGTACGCTACGACGTCCGTCCCCAGATTCGTTTCTGAAGCCGTCGGCTGTTCTGCCATGGACGCAGTAATATCAGGTATGGTATATAAAACCATGGGATACTGTGCCAAATCGCCCGCCATCGGCGGTTCTCGGGCTGTTTCGACGTGGTCGTTGACTGATGTATCGTCCCACACCCGGTCACGACGCCGAACTGGCTCGTTCGACGGCGAACCACAGGACACTGCTACCACGCGAGGTGTCTGCGGGTCGGCAGTCTCGTCAGTGTGCGCCCGACTCTCTCGACAGGACACGCTGTAGTCGGTGGTGAGTGGTTGGTCGACGCAGTCGGACGGGTCGTCCTGCTCGCACGGACTCGGGCGGGGTGGACTGTGGGGGGTGGGAGAAACTGGTAGGTGGAACGGCTAGAGATATCGGCGGCCGGTCGGGTGTGCCTTAGGACTCGTCCGTCGTTCCGTCGCCGCTCTTGTCGACGAGTAGCGTGCGGTACCGGGTCCCGTCTTCGTTGGTGGCGTCGTCCTCGGTCACCGTCTGCGAACGATCGCCGTCGTCAGTCATTGGGTTCTCGTAGGAGATATGTAGATAAAGCTACTAGAAAGCCGAACCAGGTTCTGCGTTGTCGGCTAGGGGAGGAACCACTAGGGTGCCCATTTCACGACGTCCGGCTCCGTTTTGTACCGGACAGCTACACGACCACGCGCTCGGTTGTCGCTACTGCGTAGACTCCGGATTGTGTGGTTAGGCACATAAGGATCCAGATAGCCAATGCATTGGTTAGGTATATAAGAGTGCGCGGTAACCAATGCATCATGGCGGTACTAGAGGCGCCGGATCGCGAACGCGGGTTCCACAAGGAGCGAATCATCCGCGTCCTGTTGAACCGGACGGGAGCGGATCTAACGAAGTACCGGTTGGCACAGCTTTCGGGCGCATCGGAGTCGTGGACGCGACAGTACACCGAGACGCTCGAAGACCGAGGACTCCTCGAGGGAACCGAAGTCGTAGCCGTCCCCGAGCTGTATCGGGTGTGGCTGGCGGAGCGAATCGAGCCGAGTCAGTTGACGGTGTCGATTCAACAGCCGATGGACCTGCTGGCCGAGCACGACCTGCAATATGCGTTGACGACGTATCAAGCGGAAAATCTGCATCAGGGCCTCCTCTTTGCCTCGACTACGGACTTCTACGTCGCCCCGACGGAGATCCCGGACTGGCTCGAACTCGTCCAGGAGAAGGGGCTGCTGGGCGGCGGGAACACCCGTCTCAGAGTTCTCGACGACCACGTCTTCTACAATCACCAGCGAGTCGACGGCTACTGGACCGTCTCCGTCCCCCAGTTGATCCTCGATCTGCTCGCTGAAGGCGGGCCGTGTACGCAAGCCGCGGAGACTCTCATCGACGCCTATCACTGACAGCAATTGGGAGCGATAGTCAGTGTTGAAACGAACACAGCCGGCAGGTGAGCCACTAGAGCGGTACTGTGGAGTCGTTGTAACGTCAACGGGAGATCCGTTACTGCCGAAATCAGCCAATACCCCAATCCAATCGAATTCCCGTTACAGGTACTCTACCCCTTCTTTTCAGGCATTTAAGAAACAGTATCCAGCCGCTACCTCACGAACAAACCCAAATATTCATTACACGTCGGGTGACAAGTTAGGCTCCATGGGAGAGAAGTTCGCGGATCCGGACGTCGACGAGACGACGAAAGACAGGATGCGGGAACTTGCATGCTCACACGGGCCGACCGAACCGTGGGTGCTACTCGATCAGGCGGAAGAAGATGGAATCCATAAACGTGATGCTCGGCGTGCACTTCGCGGCCTGAAGCTGTCGAACGAGATCGTTCCAGCCGACGATCTGACTGGAAAAGTGCAGCTCGTTCGTGACTAAGATCCGTTCGACCGATGTCCCCAGCTGATTCTCGAGGGCCATCCGCTGATCCCCGAGTCACCCGGTTGACCGGATTTTCGGACGGCGAACCTACGACCTCACATCCGCCAAGTCACGACGAGACGTATCGTGGGCCGTTCGAGCGAGACGTCGATCGAATTCAGTACACGCCGTTCTTTCGCCGGCTCAAAGACGTCACACAGGTTGCTCGAGCCGACGAAGCGTACCTCTATCACGATCGACTTACCCACTCTCTTAAAGTCGCTCAGGTTGGAAAACGACTGACACAGCACTTGCTTCGTCGACGAGCCGAGCCCCTTCTGGATGGTGGACACGGTAGCGGCTCCGGGCAAGCGTCCAACGATGGGTCCGAGCTTCCAGCGGCGAACCCCGAACGCAGTTTAGCACTTGCACAGCGAACCGCATCGCAAGCACTTCCTGATGCCCTCGCTGCGCAACTGAATCCAAAGATCGTCGAAGCGGCGTGTCTTGCACACGACCTCGGTCACCCGCCATTCGGCCACGTCGCCGAGGACGAACTCGATCAATTACTGATCGAGCACACGCACCCAGCAGTCAATCACGACCTTGACTGGGACTGCGATTGGCGACTGTCCACTCTCCCCGAACCGGCCCCTGACGCGGACGGCTGGTCGGTAGATGACCTCGATGCGTGGGCGCGGGCGTCAGGTGACGACCCACACGGCCTTCGGTTTGAGGGGAACGCTCAATCGTTTCGTATCCTCACGCGTCTCGCCTCTCACAGTGGCTCCAACACTGGATTGGGATTGACGCTCGCATCGCTCGCCGCCGTTCAGAAGTACCCGTACGAACGGGGCCAGTGGATCACCGGAGACGACGGGCAATACCGACCGATAACGACGTCCAAGAGTGCAATCGGAGCGCGCGATTCTCGCAGCGACGGAAAGTTCGGGTGCTATACGAGCGAAGCAGCCGCATTTGCTCGCGTTCGGACGAATCTCGATTGTACCCATGCGCCGACACTCGCAGCCGATATCATGGATTACGCGGACGATGCAACCTACGCCGTCCACGACCTCATCGACTTCTACAAATACGACCAAATTCCGCTGCACCGACTCTTGCGGCAGGCCTACGAGGGGTATGCCTACGATGAACCGATCGAACTGAACACGGTTATCGCCAGCATCGACCCGCTTACCGATGGACCAACCGTCGAGGAGACGCTTCGCTTTCTGGCGTCGGAGGCAGACAGTATCAGCACGTCGCTGTTTCGTCCGTTCCAGGGGACGCCGGAACAACAGCAAGCAGTACAGGCGTTGTCGGCAACGCTCATCGAACTCTTCATCGATGGAAACGACGATTTCCCGGACCAATTAGCGGTAGTACAGCCGAACGGAACATACCGGCTCGCCGATCGGAAGGGGAAATTCACCGGCCACATTCACACGTTACAGGAGTTGACGAAGTACTACGTGATCACAGACACGGCATTGGCCGGCCAACAGCTCGGGCAACGTCGGATCATCCGCGAACTCTTCGACGTCCTGTACGCGGAGGCAACCGACGGCGACCTGAAGAGTTCGGCGATACCCGAACTGTACGTCGATTGGTTTGGCGATGGAACCGATCGAGAGGAGACCGCTCGCGCCGTTGCAGACGTAATTTCCTCGATGACCGAACGACAGGTACTGCAGCTCTACCAGCGGCTCACCGGCGACTCGCCAGGATCGCTCGTCGACCAGATCGTCGGCTAGGGGAGCGGCTCGACCGATACGTAGCGACGTGGCCGCTTCATGGCAGAAGGGCGTGTCGTCGGAGTGCCACATCTGTCGGCCGGACAATTTGCGGGGCGGCGTAGAAACATAGGCTACCGACAGTCAGCACAGTAACTCTCGTCCCGTTCGAAAACGGTATCGTAGCTCGGGGTGCCACACTGGTCACAGACAAACGGGACGTCGTGTGTCAGCCACTGTTCGAGTGTCTCGTGGGAAAGACCACACTCAGTACAAATTGCGAATCCCGGTGCGTCACGAAGTGCCGCGGTATCGAACGAATGGTTTCGTTCCGAGCACGCGTCTT
>SLIS01000208.1 GCA_007135505.1 Halovivax sp. | reverse complement strand
TCTCGAATATCATCAACTACGCGCTCCTGCACCCGCACGTCTACCCAGAGGAGTACGGTTCAGTAACGGTGATTGCCGCGATGGCGCCCGTCATCATCTACGTCGGCATCTGGTACGACGATGAGCGCCAGTCCTACTGGCAACACAGTCGAGCGCGGATCGCCGGCGACGTGGCGTTCATCGTCCTCGGGGCGATCGCCGGGGCCGGGAGTACGCTGCTCGCCGTCCCCGGCACCGGCCTCGTCCAGGACCTGGCCGCGATGTCGGTCGGATTCGTCGTCGGCTGGGTGCTCTTCTACGTCCGGAACCCGGACCTCTACTTTACCGACGAGGACGAACGGCGGCGGTGAGTGAAGGCGCCCTCCAGTTCGTCCGCGATCGCACTGTCGCGAGACACCTGGATTTCGCACGCCACCTTTTTCCGCTCGGGTTCACTCACGCCGTTCGTTCACCCTCGCGCAAACATCTGCACAAAAACGCTCCCACTCACCAGATCCCCCGCTACGTTCCGGCGACCGTGATCGGCTCCGTGTGGTCGATCGCGTCCTCCAGTTCGTCCGCGATCGCGCTGCCACGAGACACCTGTATTTCCCCCCCACGGCTCACCGTCGCCGTGAAGAGGTACTCGCCGTCAGCCCGGACCTCGACGGTCTCGCCGTCGTGGCCATCGACCGGGATGATGACGTGTCTGGAGGTGACCTCCGGCTGGACGAGCTGGCCGGTTTGCTGTCCGCCGCCCGGCGTCCCGCCGGCCGATCGGCCGCTGGCACCTGGACTGTTACCGTAGTGGGGGTTTTCGTCGTGGGTTCGAACGTCGATGTCGATACCGAGGCGGTTCTCCACGTCGGAGATGCGGCCGCCGCCCTTGCCGATGACCGTCGAGATGTCGTCGTCGTCGACGTAGACGACCGCCCGGTCCTGGCTCTTGAGCTCGACGTCGACGTAGCCGCGGGCGATCGAGCGGATCTCGCGTTCGATCTCCTGCTTCGCGATGCGGTCGACGCCGGACTCGCGCTGGCCGGGTCCGCCCTCGTCCTCCGTGAGGGGCACAGTGACGACCTGGCGGTTGAACGTGTAGATCTCGTACGCGGGGACGCCCGTCTGGAAGTCAGTCACCTGGATGACCGGCCGGGCGAGGTCCTCCTCGGTGAGTCCCTCGGGAACCTTCACCGTCGTCCGGACGTCGTAGACCGTGTCGATCATCCCGGCCTCGACGAAGACGACGGTGTCGACGACCTGCGGGATCACCCCCAGTTCGACCCGGCCGATGAGCCGCTGGAGGGCGTCGATCGGTCGCGTCGCGTGGACGACGCCGATCATGCCGACGCCTGCGAGGCGCATGTCACCAAAGACCTCGAAGTCGTCGGTCTTTCTGACCTCGTCGTAGATGGTGTAGTCCGGTCGCACCATCAGGAGCGCGTCGGCCGTCTTCTCCATCTGACCGCCGAGTGCGGTGTACTGCGTTATCTCGGGGCCGACCTGGAGGTCGCGGGGTTTCTCCATCGTCTTGACGGCGTAGTCGTGGGTCTCGAGGTAGCGGGCGACCGCCTGGGCGAGCGTCGACTTCCCGGCGCCGGGCGACCCGGAGATGAGGACGCCACGCTGGCGCTCGAGCAGGCGCTCTTTCAGCTCGTCGGCGTGCTCGTAGTCCTCGATGTCGGTCTGGGCGATCGGCCGGACGGCGGTCACCTCGATCCCGTCGGCGAAGGGCGGTCGAGCGACGGCGATCCGGTAGTCGCGAAACTGGACGATCTTCATGCCCGGCTCCGAGAGTTCGATGAAGCCGTCTTTCGACTCCTTTGCGCCGTCGACGACCTCGCGGGCGTACTCGTCCATCGTCGCCTCGTCGGTGGGCTCGTCGGCGATCTCTTCGAAGCGCATCTCGCCCAGCGAGCCGCGTTTGGCCTTCGGAATCGTGTCCGTCTTCAGGTGGACGCTCATCGTCTCCTCGTCGAAGAACTCCTCGATGGTGAGCGTCTCGACGGCACGCGCCTTCGGGGAGATGTACTCGACGGTCAGGCCCTTCGCCTTCGCGACCTCGGCCTGGACGACGTCGCTCGTGAGGAACGTTCCGCCGAGTTCCTCCGCCAGATCGCGGATCAGCGCGTCAATCTCGCCCTCGGTCGCCCGGCCGCGCTCGCCGGCTGTCGGGCGCTCACCGATGTACTCGAGGTCGATCGTTCCGTCCTCGGCCAGGCTCGCCAGGCGGTCGAGTTCGGCGAGGCCCTCCCAGCCGCTGTCGAGGCCGTCGTTAGCCTGCGCCTCGAGTTCGGCCACGACGGC
Source organism: Halovivax sp. (assembly GCA_007135505.1). The sequence goes on along the minus strand of SLIS01000208.1, from coordinate 4,424 downwards.
TTCCGGGACTGCGATCGTCTCTCCCGCGAAGGTCCCGTCCTCGACCGACGCGGAGACGCGGCCGTCGATGACCACGCTCGTATCCGGCACGACATTCATACGGCATACTGCTCCCCCGACGACAATAAGGGTGTTCAAGAGCGGGGCCGAAAACGCTGCACTCACTGGCGTTCGGGACCACGGCACACGAAGATGCGGCGGGATTCGACCGGCACCCACGGACTCACTCCTCGTCGAGCGGGGGCCGGGATTCGTTCTCGACCCGTCTGGTCACGTCGAGGTGGTAGTGTTTCAAAACGTCACGTCCGAGCAGTAGCGGATACGTCATGTGCGAGCGGTCCTCGATGTTCGCCTCGACGGTGTGCTGGGTCCCGGCGATTCCGAGGACGAGGTCGACGACCGGTCGCGACCGCCCGCTGGCCCGCGAGCCGGAACGGACCCTGCTGACGGTGTGTATCGGGCCGGCGCCGATGTCTGCAGCGAGTTGGAGGTCGATGGACGTCCGGGCGGCCCCGGAGTCGCACTTCCCGACAACGGTCTCGTTTCCCTTGGTGCCGCTGACGACGATCCGCTCGGTGAGGCCGATCACCACGCGCTCCTCGAAGCTGGTCGCCGACAGCGTCGGCATACAGGTCGGGGTGGAGTCGTCGAGCGTCGCCGAAAGCTCCGCCACACGGTCTCCGTCGACGTCGACGCCAGCCCGCTCGATCGCCAGCCTCGCGATCGCCGGGGCGGGACTGTACCCGGTGGCTCTGTACAACCCGCGGAATCCCGCGGTCGGATTCACCTCGAGGACGTACCAGCCGTCGGCCCCCTCGATGAGGTCGACGCCGGCGTAGTCGAGCCCCAGCACCGCCGTCGCCTCACAGGCCATGTCGGCGACCCGGTCGGGGATCGAGTCGGTCGCGTCGGCGACCGACCCGCCGCGTGCCACGTTCGTCCGCCAGTCGGATTCCGCGGCGTATCGCAGCATCGCGGCGACGGCCTCCCCGTCGACGACGTACACGCGCAGGTCGCGGGGCGTTCGACCCTCCAGGCCCACGAGTTCCTGCAAGAACGCGCGTCGCTGACCCACCAGCGGGCTGAGCACGTCGCTCGTGTCGACCTTCCAGGCGCCGCCCCCGTGGGTCCCGACCGCGGTCTTGTACACGGCTTCGGGTCCGAACCGCTCCCGATGGCGATTGAGGAGGGGCCCGTCCAGCGCGAAGACGGTCTCCGGAACGCGGAGGCCGGCCTCGACGAGCCGGGTCGCACTCGCGATTTTGTGCGCGGCGATCGCCGTCGCGTGGGGTTCGTTGAGCATCGGCCGAACCGCCGCGATCGTCTCCGCCACGCCGAGGTGTTCGGCCGGTTGCGGCGTGTTCGAGAGGAGTAACCGATTCGCCACGATGTCCACGTCCGGGTCGAGTCGGACCCGTTCGTCGGCAAAGCGCACGAGCGTGTTCTCCCGGCGCAACCACTCGGGCTCGTGTCCGAGCGCCTCGACGGCGTTACAGATCGCCTTCGACTCCTTGCTGTCGTGGAGGCTCAGGACGCCGACGCGGACGGATTCCGAACCCATGGGGAGTACTCACCGGGACGCTACATGAAATCCGACCAGGTAACGGGCGAACGGCCTCCGAGTCCGGCCGGTCCACAACAGCTACGGTCGGGGCTGTCGAGGGTCGATGCATGACCGTCACATCGCTCACGCGCGAGCTGGTCGCGATTCCGAGTCACGCAGACGAGACGGCCGCCGGGGACGCGATCGAGCGCTGGCTTCGCGAGGAGACGGACGCGTCAGTCACCCGCGACTCGGTCGGCAACGTTATCGCTCGCCGCGGCGCGTCGGGCGGGCGATCGCTGGCAATCGTGGGCCACCACGACGTCGTCCCGCCGGACGAATCGCAGGTGACGGACGATGACGAGTACGTCGTCGAAGAACGCGATGGCCGGCTCTACGGCCGGGGGACGGCCGACATGAAGGGCGCCGTCGCGGCCGCAGCAGTCGCCTTCCGCGATGCAGAGCCCGCAGGCGAACTCGTCTTCGCGAGCTTCGTCGGCGAGGAGGTCGGCGGCGAGGGAGCCCGCCACGCGATCGAGAACGGTTTCGCCCCCGACGTGGCGGTCGTGTGCGAGGGATCGACGAACTACTCGAAACCCGGGGTCACGGACGTCGTCGTCGCCCACAAGGGTCGGCGGGCGAGTACGCTCGTCGCCAGCGGCGACGCGGCACACGCGAGCGAGCCGGAGGCGGGGACCAACGCGATCTACCGGGCGACCGACGCCGTGGACGCGCTGCGGGAGCTGTCCGTCCCGTCGGTGACGGTCGCGGGCGAGGAGCTGATGGGAAGTCTCGTCGTGACCGAGATCGAGGGCGGGTCGGCCTGGAACGTCGTCCCGGAGCGGTGTACGATCACCGTCGACGAGCGAACCGTCCCCGGCGAGCGGGCCGCCTTGGAGCGCATCGAGTCGATCGACGGCGTCGAGTGGAGCGTCGACCAGGACCTGCCGCCGATGCGCTGTACGGACGACGCGTTCGCCGAGACGGTGCTCTCGGCTGTGCGGTCGGTTCACGATCGGCGCGGAGACCCGGAACCGGCACACGTCACGAAGCCGCACGCGACCGACGCCGGCTGGCTGGCCGACCGGGCCGGTACGGCGTGCGTGATCTGCGGCCCGGCCGAACCGGGCGAAGCCCACACCGCGAGCGAGAGCGTCTCGATCGACGTGCTTGAGCGGTGTCGGGAGATCTATCGGGACGTGCTGGAGGAGTGGGAGCCGTAGTCGATCCAGGTCGGTCCGAAAGCCCAGCCGGCCGGCGATAACACACCCGCAATCAGTCAGGATCGAACGGATTAGTCGCCGTATCGAGTCGGTACATGCCGTCGGCAGCGTCGAAATCGTCGTCGAACGCGTAGATATAGTCCAGTCCCTCCGTCCGCATGTACGCGACGAGGCAGGCATCGACGAACGAGAGTGGCACGTGTCGCCTGAATAGTACTTTCCCCGTCGCGAGAGCGTCCGCGTTGAGCGCGTCTATGTGGAAGCGAGTGTTTTCTTCGATTCGATCGAGGAGGTCGACAGCTGCATCGTGGCTGGCGTGAGTCGCGAGGCCGTTGAGCGTTTCCGCGAGAACGTAATCGAGGACGACCGCATCCGGGAGTGATCCGTCGTCGATTCCACGGAGAATCGGGAGCGCATCGTCGTGTGCGGTATCTCGTCGGTACGTTGCTGCAAAGAGAACTGACGTATCGATCAGTGCGCGTGACATTTACTCGACGTCGACGCCCCATGCGTCGTGTTCAGTAGTCACATCAGTCGTCCGTTCACCCTCGTACCCGTCGAATTCGGCGAACGTTCCCGTTTTCTGCTGGACGACCTGCACACAGAGACGCCCATCGTCTTCGAGGTGCCACCGAAGCTGATCACCGTCGTCGATTCCGAGTTCGCGCCGAATTCGTGCGGGAATGTTCGCCTGGTTTCCCGACACCTTGCTTTCGGCGTCGATGCGGTCGGTACTCATGGCTACGAATTAGATCGTCGCTGTGAAAAATCTAGTGTGTCGTCACACTAGCAGGTGGCCGCTGCAAGCAATTGAACCGGACCGCTTCGCTCACGGGATATGAAACCAGCCCGCCAGCGGTTCCGAGACCCGGAACCAAGTACTTGATAGGCACGCCCCCGCTTACTCCGTGTAGATGGCGACAGATCACCGACAGCACGACGCGACCGACGCCTACGAGGAACTCGTCTCGCGCGTCAAACGCATCACGAACGTCTCGGCCGCCGGCGGCGTCCTCCGCTGGGACCAGGAGGTCGTCATGCCCGAGGAGGGCACCCCCGCCCGGGCCGCTCAGCTCTCGACGCTCTCGGCGATCTCCCACGAGGAGCTGACGGACGAGCGGACGGGCGAGCTACTCGACGAACTCGAATCGAACGACGACCTGACGGACGAACAAGCGGCCGTCGTCCGCGAAGTCCGCCGGAAGTACGATCGGGCGACGAGCGTCCCCGGCGAACTCGTCGAGGAGATCTCCGAGACGACCGCCAACGCGCACCCGGTCTGGATGGAAGCCAAGGAGGAAGACGACTTCGAGACGTTCGCCCCGACGCTCGAGAAGCTGCTCGAACTCAAGCGCGAGTACGCCGAACACGTCGACCCCGACGCCGACCCCTACGAAGTCCTCTTCGCGGAGTACGAGCCCTACCTCGAGCTGGAGACGGCCGAGCACGTCCTGGAGCGGCTTCGCGACGAACTCGTCCCGCTGATCGACGCGATCGCCGAGAGCGACGTCGAGCTCGGCGGCGCCTTCGACGGCGAGTTCGACGCCGACACGCAGGAGGCACTCTCGCGGGACGTCCTCGACGTCCTCGGGTACGACTGGAACCGCGGCCGCCTCGACACCGCACCGCACCCGTTCTCCACGGGGACGGCCTTCGAC
>SLIS01000041.1 GCA_007135505.1 Halovivax sp. | reverse complement strand
GTCAGCGGCGTCCGCGGTACTGTCGGTCGAATCCTCGATGGCGGACTCGCCGTCCGGATACTCGTTTCGGCTCATCACAGCGGAATGTTACCGTGTTTCTTCTCCGGGTTCGTCTCGCGTTTCGTCTCCAGCATCTCGAGGTCGTGAATCAGTCGCGGCCGAGTTTCCGTGGGTCGGATGACGTCGTCGAGGAATCCCTTATCGGTCGCCGTGTACGGGTTGGCGAACTCCTCGCGGTACTCCTCGATGAGCTCCTCGCGAAGGGCATCGGGATCGTCGGCCTCGGCGAGTTCTTCCCGATAGAGGATGTTGACGGCACCCTTCGGCCCCATAACGGCGATTTCGGCGGTCGGCCAGGCGTAGTTGACGTCCGCACCGAGGTTCTTCGAGGCCATGACGCAGTAGGCGCCGCCGTAGGCTTTCCGGGTGATGACGGTCAGCAGCGGGACGGTCGCCTCGGAGAACGCGTAGAGGAGTTTCGCCCCGTGGCGGATGATGCCGCGGTGTTCCTGGTCCGTTCCGGGCATGTAGCCGGGGACGTCCACGAAGGTGACGATCGGGACGTTGAACGAGTCACAGAAGCGGACGAAGCGCGAGGCCTTCATCGAGGCGTCGACGGTCAGCGTCCCCGCGTTGACCCGGGGCTGGTTCGCGACCAGCCCGACCGACCGACCGTCGAGTCGGCCGAAGCCGACGACGATGTTCTGGGCGTAGTTCTCCGCGACCTCGAAGAAGGATCCCTCGTCGACGACCGTCTCGATGACGTTCGTCATGTCGTAGGGCTTTTGCGGGTTGTCCGGGACGATCGACTCCAGCGCGTCGTCGCGGCGTTCGGGATCGTCCCACGGCTCGACCCGCGGTGGATCCTCGACGTTGTTCTGCGGGAGGTACGAGAGAAGCCGACGAATGTCGTCTAAGGCCTGCTCTTCGGACTCGCAGGCGAACTGAGCGACGCCGGTCTCGCCGGCGTGGGTCATGGCCCCGCCGAGTTCCTCGTGCGTGACGTCTTCACCGGTAACGGTCTTCGTGACGCCGGGACCGGTGATGTACATGTGACTCGTCTCCTTCACCATGAAGATGAAGTCCGTGATGGCGGGTGAGTAGACCGCGCCACCGGCGCACGGTCCCATCGTCGCGGAGATCTGGGGGATAACGCCGCTCGCCTCCTGGTTTCGCCGGAAGATCTCGGTGTAGCCGGCGAGACTTTTGACGCCTTCCTGGATCCGGGCCCCGGCGGAGTCGTTGAGGCCGATGACCGGGGCACCTACCTCCATCGCCATGTCCATCACCTTACAGACCTTCTCGGCGAAGACTTCGCCGAGCGAACCGCCGAAGACGGTGAAGTCGTGGGCGAAGACGAATACCTTCCGCCCGTCGACCTCACCGTATCCCGTCACGACGCCGTCTCCCTTGATCCGCGTTTCGTCCATGCCGAAGTTCGTCTCCTGGTGGGTTCGAAGCTGGTCGAACTCGGTGAACGTGTCCTCGTCGAGGAAGTACTCGATCCGTTCGCGGGCGGTCATCTTGCCCTTCCCGTGCTGTCGCTCGATTCGTTCCTCGCCACCGCCGAGCAGCGCCTCTTCGCGAAGCGATTCGAGTTCCTCGATGCGCTCTTCCATCGTCATCTGTCGACCCTCCCTTCGGCAGTCATTGTCGGGTCGAACGGTCAGGCCGACAAAAAACGTTCTGCAATGCGAAACGTCGGACGAAAACCAGGTCGATACGAGTAGTCCAAGGACGGACCGGCGACAGGCGCCGTCGAGCGGTACCGGTCGACCACTTACAGTCCCAGGAATTCGGTGAAATCACCGGTCAGGAACGCCAGGTAGCCGTCGATTGCGAGCACGAGCGAGACCAGCAACACGAGGAGGACCGGCACGCGAACGATCCAGATCCAGAGCGACCCCCACGCCCCAAGATCACCGATTCCCCGCTCGAGCTCGGCGACCGCCCCTTCGGCACCGATCCAGGCGACGAGAATCATGAGCAAGATGCCACCGGTGACGAGCAGGATTTCAGCGGCGAGGATGTCGTAGAGGTCGACCATGATCGGGTCGCCCCCGTACGACAACAGCGCGACCGGGATACCGAGGACGAACATCCCACCACCGACGACGACCGCCGCCCGCGAGCGGGTGGCGTTGTACTCGTCGATGACGAACGAGACGACGACCTCCAGCAGGCTAATTGCCGACGACAGGGCAGCGATCGAGAACATGCCGAAGAAGAGGATTCCGACGATTGCACCGTACTGGATGTCGGCGAACGCACCGGCCAGCGCGACGAAGATCGCACCGGGTCCGGGATCGGCCGCCCCAATTCCGGTGGTGAACAGTATCGGGAAGACGATCAACCCGGTCAGGAACGCGATCGCGGTGTCGAAGCCGACGATGATACCCGAATCCGTCGCGAGGTTGCGATCCTCCTCGAGGTACGAGGCGTAGGTTATCATCACGCCCATCCCGAGCGACAGGGTGAAAAACGCCTGGCCGGCCGCGGCGGGGACGATCGACTGCCACTCCTCACTGAGGACGTCGAGATCGGGTGACAGGTAGTAGGTGTACGCCTCCCCGACGCCGCCGAGCGTCGCCGCGTAGACGGCGAGACCGAGCATGATGAGGACGATGGACGGCACCATCAGTTTGACGGCGTACTCGATGCCACGACGGACGCCCAGCGCGACGATCGCGACGGTCGTACCCATGAAAATCGCGTGAAAGAGGAGGGCGTCGAGACCGGTCGCGATGCCGAGGAAGTACGCTTCCGGATCGGCCATGTAGGCGCCGGTGAAGCTACCGACGAAGTATCTGAGGACCCACCCGGCGACGACGCTGTAGTACGAGAGGATGAGAAATCCGATCAGTATGAACAGCCCGCCGACGTACGTCCAGGCACCGCCGCCGAAGGACCGTAGGGCACCGACCGGGTTGCGGTCGGTCTGTCGTCCGATCGTGAATTCGACGAGCATCGCCGGGACGCCGATCAGGAGAACGAACCCGAGGTACAACAGGAGAAAGGCTGCCCCACCCTCCTCACCGACCTGAAACGGAAAGCGCCAGACGTTGCCGAGACCGACCGCACTGCCCACCGCGGCCAGTATGAAGCCCAAGCGCGTGGCCCACGTCTCACGAACGATGCGGTCGGCTGCCATACCGCACTGCTGCCCGTGGACGGGCAAGGGTAATCAGTCCGTACAGTACCGGACGGCGGCGACGTTATCCGCTGGACGTCGGTGATGGTCTCGTGGAACTAACGAAATAACGGTCAAAAATACAACTAATTCGGACTTATTCGAATTTTGTATTAAATATAATAAGTAGCGAATTCGGCGTAGTCATCGCACAAGTACTTTATAATAGACCGCTATACGGTACCCTATGGCACGCAACCTGAACAGACGACGGGTGCTTGGAGGAATCGGAGCGATTGGAACGGCGTCGGTCGCGGGCTGTCTCGGCGACGACGATCCGCTCGACGACGATGCTGGAGAAGACGATGCGGCAGGGACCGACCCGGACGAACGCGACGTCATGCACGGCATTCTTCAGCCCGAGACGGGCGACCTCGGTGAACTGGGGACGCCGATCGCAGACGCGGCGGAGCTTCCGAGTATACAGCTCGAAGCCGAGGATAGTCCGGTTGTCGTGAACGTCCAGCGAGAAGACAGCGAAACGTTATCGGAAGCTGGAATCTCCCGAGCGGAGGACATCGTCGCCGGCGGTAATCCGTCGTTCACCGGTGCTGCCGCGTCCGACGTCACCATCCCGGTCGCAGAGAGCGTCGCCATTCCCGAGGAGATCGTCATGATCTCGCCCGCGAGTACTGCCCCTGAGATCACCGACCTCGACGGGAACTACGTCCTTCGAACCGCACCCAGCGACGCCCTCCAGGGGGCGGTGATGGGTGAACTGGCGTACACCGATCAGGACTGGGAGACCGCGGCGACGATGTACACGAACGACGCCTACGGTCAGGCGCTCAACCGCGAGTTCTCGAACGCGTTCGAGGACGAAGGTGGCGAGATCGTCGGGGACGTCTCGTTCGAACCGGAACAGTCATCCTACGTCTCGGAACTCGAGAGTGCCCTCGGCGACGACCCGGACTTCCTGATGCTCGTCGCGTTCCCCGTCAGCGGCATCCAGATCTTCAGGGACTTCTACGGCGAGTTCGACGAAATTCCCGTCATGGTCACCGACGGGTTGATCGAAGACGGTCTCCCGGACGACGTCGACAATCCGATGGACAACGTCATCGGCACCTCGCCCGGCGCTGCCGGACCGGAGGTCGACGCGTTCAACGATCTGTACGAGGACGAGTACGGGACCTCTCCCGGCGTCTTCAACGCACAGGCGTACGACGCCAGTGCGGTCCAAATCCTCGCGAACCTCCGGGCTGGGGACAACGACGGACCGGCCGTCGCCGAACAGGTCCGAGCGGTGACCGATCCGGGTGGCGAGGTCGTCGGCCCGTCGAACTTCGCCGAAGCGGTCGAACTGGCCGCCGACGGTGAAGAAATCGAGTATCAGGGAGCCTCGAGCCCGGTCGAGTTCGACGAGAACGGGGACATGACGGCCGTCTCCTACGACATCTACGACTTCGGGGATTACGAGATCGAAGTCACAGAGTCTATCGACTTCGAGAACTGAGCCGGTTCCGATTGACGGGTCCGGTTTCGCGATGTCGACAGTTTGTTACGTTTCTCGCGCTGAAAGCGGATTGTTATCACGCGGAAATGCCGGCGTTCCGTCGGTACTACGGCACCGTAGAACCATCGGCCCCGCGTCCGTTGCGCCGCCGTAATCGCGTCCGAAACGATCCCCGCTAGTTATCCACCAAGGAAGTCTCGACGGACCTGTTCGTCCGCGAGGAGGACGTCCCCCTCGTCTTCGTACCGATTCCGTCCCTGGACCAGCACGTAGCCGCGATCGCACCGACGGAGCGCCTCCTTGGCGTTCTGCTCGACCATCAGGATCGCCGTATCGGTCTCGTTGATGAGATCGACACGATCGAACATGTCGTCGACGAGGTCCGGAGCCAGCCCGGCCGAGGGTTCGTCGAGCAACAGTAAGTCCGGTTCGAGCATCAATGCTCGACCCATCGCGACCATCTGTTGTTGACCACCGCTCATGCTCCCGGCTTTTTGATCCTGTCGCTCCTCGAGGATCGGGAAGCGATCGAAGATGTTCTGCAGGGCCGCTTCCGGAACCTCGTCGAGGATATACGCTCCCATTTCGAGGTTCTCTCGGACCGTCAGCGACGGGAAGACGTTGTCGTTCTGTGGGACGTAGCCGACGCCGTGCGTAATAATCTCGTCGGGTCTGAGACCGCTAATCTCGTCGCCGAGGAAGGTGACGCTCCCGCCCATGTACGCCGTCAACCCGAACACGGATTTCATCACGGTCGACTTGCCCGCCCCGTTCGGGCCGACGATCGTAACGTACTCGCCCTCGCCGACGGTCAGATCGACGTCGTGTAGCACCTGAAGGTCGCCGTAGCCGGCGTCGAGCGAATCGATCTCGAGCATCAGACGTCACCTCCGAGGTACGCCTCGATGACCCGGTCGTCCGCCTGTATCTCCGCAGGCGTTCCTTCCGCGAGTACCTGTCCCTGGTGCATTACGATAACGTGTTCGCAGTTTTCCATGATAACGTCCATGTCGTGCTCGACGAGTAGAAACGTGTATCCCTCGTCTTTCAGGTCGTGGATTCGATCGAGCAGTTTCACTTCGAGCGACGGGTTCACCCCCGCCATCGGCTCGTCCAGGAGCAACATGTCCGGATCCGTGAGTAGCGCTCGAGAGAGTTCGAGCAGTTTTCGCTGACCACCCGAGAGGTTGCCGGCTTCCTCGTGTGCGAGATGATCGATCTCGAAGAGCTCCAGCGTCTCCCAGACCCGTTCGAGATAGGCTCGCTCCTCCTCGATGACCCCCTGGCGGGTAATCGGCGCGACCGAGCGCAGGAACGACTCGCCCAATTGGTTCTCGAACGCGAGTAACATGTTTTCGAGAACGGTCATCTCGCTCAGATCGCGAGCAATCTGGAACGTCCTGACGAGTCCTCGGTTTGCGATCTGATTGGGACTCATCCCGGTTATATCCGACCCTTCGAACAGGACGGTTCCGGCATCGGGTGCGTGGACGCCGGTAATCACGTTGAACGTCGTCGACTTGCCGGCACCGTTCGGACCGATGAGCCCAGTGATCGATCCGCGCTCGACCTCGAAGCTCACGCCGTCGACGGCGACGACGCCGCCGAATCGTTTTTCGAGATTTCGGACACGTAACGGTGGTCCAGCGGAGTTGACCGCCGTCTCGATATCATCCGGGCCTGCTGTCTCCGTCTCGCCCGATTCCGAGGTCGTTTCCCCGGCTTCCACGTCACTCATCGCCATCACCCCCGACGGCGCCACGCGAGTCTAACTGGGTGTTCGGTGACTGTTCGTGTCGCAAGTCAAGCGGCGAGGCCGGCTCGTTGCGATGTCCGAGCAAACCGTCCGGCCGGTATATCATCAGCAGTATCAAGATGATGCCGAAGAGGACGAACCGGAGGTTCGGCAGTTGGTTGATCACGTACCCGAGGAAGTACACCGGATCGCCCGCCCCGACCGCATCGTAGACGGTGTTCGGACTGGGTAAGGACACGTTCTGTCTGACGATCCGCTGGACGTACGGTGGTCCTTCGAAGAGCAGCCCGACGAACACGAAGGCCCCCACGAGACTACCCGTGTTCGACCCGGAGCCACCGATTATCAGCGCGATGAAG
>SLIS01000315.1 GCA_007135505.1 Halovivax sp. | reverse complement strand
GTCGTGGCGGTCGACCGCACCGACGATCCCTGCGGTCACGGTTCGAGCTACTCGAATTCGATGGTCGACCGGGATCCCCTCGGCCTCGACCTGGGATGCGGCATCGACGAGGAGTTGCTCCTCATCGTCCTCGAGGAGGTACCTGCGACCGTCCACGAGCGACAGTTGTGGTGGCACCTCGAGCACGAAGACGAGAAGGATTCGGTAGGACCGATCGTGCGCGAGGTCGATCGCTGTCGGTAGCTGTCGCTCGGCGGTCTCTCGATTGGCGATCGGAACCAGTAGCGTGCCATCGACGTCCGGCGCATCGTCAGCCATTGGTCGCTCGAACCTCTCGGGACCACTGTCCGTACGCAATCGCGGTTGTACTCACGACTCGGGCCATACCGACCGTTCACCATCGAGCGCCATATGCTTCGGTCCGAAAACCAGGGGCGAAGAACCGTCGAACGTATGATATACCCGTTCGTCCGCCGTTGCGTCGTCCGCGATCGAGCCGAGGAGTGCGAACACTCACGCCGGGAACCGTCGATCGGTTTTAAGCCGCTTCAACCGAATTATCGAACATGTATCGAGTCCTGCTACCGGTCGATATGGACGAAGATCGAGCCCGTTCACAGGCGGCGTTCGTCGCTAATTTGCCCGACGCCTCCGATACAGTCGAGGCGTTCGTCCTCTTCGTGTTTCACGGCGAGGGCGAAGCGCTCCCGGACGAACTCAAGCAGTTCAACTCGGCGACCCGCATCGGTTCCGTTCGGGAAGCGGGGGAGTATCTGTCGGACCACGGCGTCGAACACACCGTCCTCGAGGATAGCGGCGACACGGTCGAGGACATCCTCGCAGTCGCCGACGACCACGACGTCGATTCGATCGTCCTGGGCGGACGCAAGCGATCACCGGTCGGCAAGGCGATCTTCGGTAGCGTCACCCAGTCGGTCATTCTCGAAACGGACCGCCCAGTCGTCGTTACGGGCAGCAGTGAAACCTGATGGCGCTCTCGGTACGTTTACGCAGGTGGGAATCGAACCGCGGGGCATGGGAGGTAACGTCCTGGTTCCCGTCGACGGATCCGATCCGGCCGCCGGGGCTGTCGAATTCGCGGTCAGGCGGTTTCCGGAGTCGGCGCTGACGTTGCTGTACGTGATCGACCCGATGATCGAGTACAGCAGGCACCGCGCGTTTCCCGGATATCGAGGCGAGGACGAGTACTCGAGCGAGCAGGAGAAGGGTGAGGCGATCATCGAAACGCACTTCGAGTCGATCCCCGAGGACGTCGACGTCGGTACTGAATTCCTCGTCGGCAAACCAAGTCGAGCGATCGTCACGTACGCCGCGGATGCAGACGTCGATCACATCGTGCTCGGGAGTCACGGCCGCGTTGGGCCCGCCAGGCACCTGCTGGGAAGCGTCGCGGAGAACGTGGTGCGTCGGGCGGATGTTCCGGTCACTGTCGTTCGAGATTCGGCGGCGGACTAAATCGATCTCGATCCGACGCACCGATTCACGATCGGTCGAGGAGATGGACGTCGGCGGACTCGATCGGCCATCACAGGAGGAGTACGTCGAGTATCGCCCAGACGAGCAGCGCGTGCCAGACGAGTGCCGCGGCCGCACGAGGAGCAGGATCCGAGGGCACTGGCGGGTTCCCGAAGAGCGCGTCGTAGACGAACGGCGTGGCAGCGAGCACGCTACCGATCCGGGCGAGTTGCATCGGAACGGCCGTCAGGGTCCCTAGTAGCCACCCGGCGGCGAATATCGCTGCGATCGCGAGCAGAATCGTGTCACAGCGCTCGACCATACTCACCCACCAAGATAGAAAGCCGGTATCGGAGAGATTGAGTCCCCATGCTTGCTCCAGCGTTCTGGGAGTCAACCCCATGCTACATGGTCGCCCGGGGTGTCAAACCATCGACGGGCCGAACCGCACGGTCCGGTGATCCCAATGAACTACAAGGAATTCCTCGGACAGGTTCAGCACAGACTCGAACTCGCCGAGCTTGGCCCGGCGGTACGTGCGACGCGGGCGGTCCTGACGACCCTCGGCGAACGCCTCTCCGAGGGCGAAGCGACCGATCTCGCGAGCCCACTCCCGATGGAGGTCGATCGGTACCTCGTCGTCGCCGACAACGGCCAGCGATTCGACTATCAGGAGTTTCTCGACCGGGTGGCCGAACACGAGGGACCGGGCGTCGATCGCTCGGACGCCAACTATCACGCCCAGCAGATTCTGGCGGTCGTCGCCGACGTGGTTCCATCCGGAAACATAGAGAAGGCCCGAAACGGCCTTCCGGACGATTACGAGAAACTATTCGAGCTGGTCGACGCCGACGCGGAGAGTGCTGGACGTTCCGGCTGACCGGCTGGCCCGTCTACGGGATCGAAACGCCCGTTCGAGTGGGGTCCCACCGGCAGCCCTCTCACTCCCAGATCGGTTGGTTCAGTCGCCCGCTCGGACGGTCAGGACGGGGACAGTCGCGGTGTTTACCACGTGCTGAGAGACGCTCCCGATGACGAGGCGATCGAGGCCCGAGCGACTCTCCGTTCCCATGACGAGTAAGTCGACGTCGTGGTCGGTCGCGTACGAGACGATCGTCTCCGCTGGGACGCCGCCCTCGATCGCGGTGACGGTCGAGACGCCTCGATCATCGGCACGCGCGGCGACCTCCCGGGTCGATTCCGCTCCCACGCGCTCGTACTCCTCTCGGACGACCTGCAGGTGCGGGCGCGACTCGTCGACGACATAAAGGGCGTGGAGGGTGGCGTCGTAGGCTTCGGCTAGCGACAGGGCCTGTTCCACGGCGTCCTCGACGCCGGGGCGCCCATCCGTCGCCACCAGGATCCGCTCGAACGGTCGCGAGACAGTCGTCACGGATGGCCCGACGGTGAGGACCGGCTGCCGGGCGTCGCGGACGACGACAGTCGCGACGCTCCCGGTGAGCAGTCGTCGCATGCCCGATCGGCCGGTGGTCCCGAGGACTAGCAGATCGATATCGTGTTCTTCGGCGTACGCGAGTATCTCGCGACCGGCTCGGCCGGCGAGCACGCGCGTGAGGACCGGTACTCCGTCGGACGTTGCGTCGGCTTCGACTGCGTCGACGCGCTCGCGAGCGGCCGCTACCCGCGACTGGCTCACTGACTCGACCGTTGCGGCAGCGCCGGATTCGACCACCGTAATCGCGTGAACCATCGCGTCGGCCGTCCTCGCGATTTCGAGCCCGTACTCGGCGGCCGTCGCCGCGACGTCGCTACCGTCAGTCGCGACAAGAACGTCCCGGTACATTGGTCCAGCTACGACGCGGATCCCCTTGAACCTACGACGTCACGCCGTTGGAACGCCATCGGTCGCGAGGTCACCGTTGGGTTTCACAACGACGAATCGTGAGTAGCACGTGCCGAAGATCGGGCAACGCGTCGTGGGCCGCCCTGATCTGGTCGGCGATCCGCGCGGGATCGAGTCCACGTCGTTCGAGCAGTCGGTCGAGGAGGGATCCGAGCGGGCTGGTTGCCACCCGGAGGAAGAGCCTCGTCCATCGCCGAAACTGCCCGAGACTGTGGGGCGTCAGATCGATCACGTTCGTGACGTGGAGTCCGCTGGCTTCGATCGTGGGAAGATAGTTCTCGAGCGACCACGGCGCGGGCATGTCCCAGGCCGAGGCAAACCGCTGGAGTTCGTTGTGCTCACGGTCGCCGCCAGTGTCGGCCAACAGATCGGAGACAACGCACGCACCGGCGGGTTCGATGACCCGCGAAATCTCCGTATAGACGTCCAGCTTGTCGGGCATGTAGACGATCGAATCGACCGCGATACACGCAGCGAACGTGTCATTGTCGAACGGCAAGTGGGCCGCGTCGCCGACGATGAACGCTGGCGACCGGCACCGTTCGGCCGTCCGTTCGACCCCAGCTAGTACGTTGTCGCCCACCAGATCGATTCCAACGACGTCGGCTTCGTACGCGGTCGCCGCGCGTTCGGCGGCGCCCCCTCTACCGCACCCGAGATCCAGAAGCGTGCCGTCGCTCCAGTCGGCCTCGACCGTCGAGAGTTCGTCCAGTACTCGATCGACGAGCCGCAGCTGCGGTGATCCGAGGAGGTGCGTCTGATACGGCCCGGAGTACCCCATGTTGAGGAACTCGCCGGTTGGTAAGAACAGGTCGAAGGCTTCCCAGATGTCGGCCCGCTCGCCGCCCTCCGAAAATTGCTCGACGATTCGGTCCGCGAGATCACGTCCACTCATCGAGGCGGATACTTACAGGCGAGAAACCTCGGAGTAGCAGTGGTCCGATTCGGTGCAGTGAGAGAGCGCTTCACAACTTCGCGGTCGTTCGTACTCGATGTCTCTGTGTCGACGGAGGAACGTGACGTATCCGTCGTCGACACGATCGAGTTTCTCGTGACAGAGCCACTTCTGGCCGAAGCGATTTCGGGCGAGATTCCGGTACGGACACAGGAAGATAGTCCGCTCGGTGCCGTCAACACGCGGCGTTTCGATGATTTTGACTCCGACCGAACGGTACGCGAGCCGCAACCGGCGAACGACCGCTTCCGGCGTGTACGCTCCCAGAAACAGTAGATGAGCGAAAGCGTAGCCGAACCAGTAGAGGAGCTTCTCGAGCATCACATTCCTATACTGCAACCGTTCCAATCACTCTTTTGTCGTGACTCACTCGCTGCTGTCGAGGATCGAACCGTCGATCGCTGTTATCCGATCGAACGATGCGCGGTGTCGGCAACCGATACCCCCTGGTGCGGAGTCCGCGTGGCTCCGATCCGAAGCGTAGAAAGTCCCGCGGTGAATAGCTTACTGCATGAACGAACCAGGGCTCCAGGTCCTCCTGGACCAGGAGACACTCGCCTCACGGGTGGACGCCGGAGAGGTACCCGAGTGGGTGGCTGCCCACTGGCACTCCTTCAGGGACGGACTCACGGGCGAGCGTAACGGGACGCCTTTCCCCTGCTTCTTCGGTGCTGAGTCGGTTCGAAACGGCGATCCGCTGTACACCGTCGTTCCCTCATTGACGGACCCGGACGCACTTCTCGGCCTCCGTGACGTCCTCTGTGAGTATCTCTCGGTCTACCGGAATCACAGTGATCGCGCGTCGCTGGTGACCTTCTTTAACCCGTCCGCCCGAACCAAAACGGAGGCCGACTACCACGAGGCCCTCTGGCACATCCTCCAATTTCTGCACGTCCACGACCCGGAACCCTGGCCGGCCGACATTCCGACGGATCCCGACGACCCATACTGGGAATTCTCGTTCGCAGGCGAACCGATGTTTCCGACCTGTCGGGCGCCGTTCTACGACGAACGAAAGAGCCGGTACTGTCCGGTCGGACTCGAGATCACATTCCAGCCGCGGGCGCTGTTCGAATCGCTCGACGTCACTGCGGATACCGACGCCGGCCAACACGCGCGTGACGTGATACAAGGCCGACTCGAAGGGTACGACGGCGTCTGTCCCCACGCCGACCTGGGCGACTGGGGCGTGGAGGGCGATCGGGAGTGGCCCCAGTACATGCTTTCGTCGGATCCGGAGCAGGCACCGGAGACGTGTCCCATCACCGTAACGCGGGACCATCCAAAAGTCACGCCGGCGATCGATCCCGGTATTTCCGCCGAGTGTGTGACCGGCGATGACTGAAGAATCGACCGCACGCGGTGGCGGGTGGACGACTGGGGACCTCCCACCGCTCGTCCTCGTGGACTTCCAGCGCGGGTTCGACGAGTCAACGTGGGGCCAGCGCAACAATCCGGATGCCGAGGAACGGGCGGCGTCGTTGCTCGAGGCCTGGCGCGAACGAGACGGTCCGATCGTCCACGTTCGTCACGACTCGACCGAGTCGGATTCGCCGCTGCGCAGCGACGGCCCGGGATTCGCCTACAAACCGGGTCTCGAACCCCGTCCCGGCGAGCTCGAGGTCACAAAGCGGGTCAACGGCGCCTTCGTCGGGACTGACCTCGAGACGTGGCTCCGGGATCGTGGTCACGATCGGCTCGTCGTCTGCGGGTTGACGACCGACCACTGCGTCTCGACGACGACGCGGATGGCCGAGAACCGCGGGTTCGAGGTCACCCTGGTCGCGGACGCGACGGCGGCCTTCGACCGCACGTTCGACGGCGAACGGTTCGATCCCGAGACGGTTCATCGCACCGCGCTGGCACACCTGAACGGCGAATTTGCGACCATCGTCGATTCGTTCCAGCTGGTGAACGCGATCGAAGCGGACCCGTCGAATCCGTAACCGGACCGACTGGTGCGGTCCGATCAGAGGGCCACGTAGAGTTGACCCATACCGGCCAGGATCAGCACGACGCCGGCCACGCGGACGAGCCGTTCGGAGAGGCCGACGAAGCGCTCGGTACTCAGTCGGTGCCCGACGGCGATGGCGACCGTGACGGCGAGCAACATGATGGCGAAGCTCAGGCCGTAGGTCCCGAGAACGAGCGTCGTCTCGAGCGGGGACATCGTCAGCGATCGAAAGACGAACGCCAGGAACAACGGGAGGACGCAGGCGGTCGCGGCGAGCGCGTACATCGCGCCGAACACGCCAAAGCCGACGATGGACGAACGCCTCCTGGGGAGGATGACGTGGACGGCGGACGAGCCGCCGAAGGCGATCCAGAGGCCGAGGAGAATCAACGCGGCCCCAACGCCGATCTCGAGGTACGGAAGCGTCCGCTCCAGGGCGCTGCCGGCGACGATCGCAATGCCGGAGAGTCCAGCGAAGGTTCCGAGGGCGCCGGTCGCGGCTGCACCGCCGCGGGCGAGAGATCCGCT
>SLIS01000196.1 GCA_007135505.1 Halovivax sp. | reverse complement strand
GCCGGAGACATACCGAATCGGAGGTTCCACCGGAGGAAAAACGTTGTCCCGGGCGGCGAGTGTCGGTCGCGTCCCGTTCCAGCGTCGGGTCGACTCCGCGACGGCCGGTTCGCGCGGACGCCACCTCGCGGCCGTAGCCGAACGAACGGGCCCTCCCCGAACGAACCCTCGGACGACGCTGCCTACTCCAGGATTTCTGCCCCCGGATCCCACTCGTCGGGCCCGCCCGTCGGCGGTGCCCCGACCATGAGCCACAGCCGGTGGTCTTCGCCGTCGTTTTCGGCCGCGCGCGGCGTTTCGGGGGCGACCCGGACGACGTCGCCCGCGGACACGGAGTGGGTCGCTCCGTCGACCCGAACCGTCCCCGGACCGTCGAGGGGGACGAACAGTTCCTCCTGGGTACCCTCGGTGTGGTAGGGAACGCTGCTGCCCGGCGCGAGGCGTCTGTAGTTGACCTTCGTGCCGGTACAGCCGAGGCGTGCCGTCAGGCGCGCAATGGGGACGTCGGACGTCTCCGGCACCGAGAACTCGACGTCCCCGACGTCGACGGCCGTGCAGCTGCCGTCGGGATCCGAATCGGCGGCCGCGGTTACCACGATCCACGTCGTCCGGCCGGCACTGGACAGTTCGGCGCCGGTGCCGGCGGGGACGCGTCCGATGGCGTACTGCGAGACGCGCATACCGTCCTGTCCGTCATCGAGCGTGTCGACGGTTCCCGACGCCTCGACGGGGACACAAATCGCTTCCCGGGTATTCGGAAGGCGGACCGACGCGTCCGTCGTCGTCCGGTAACCGTCGACGGCGCACTCGGTGCACCCGAGTAACTCGGTCAGCGACGCGTGGCCGGCGTCCGACCACGTCACTCCGTCGAGCGTGACGATCGCGTATCCGGTCCGGCTGATCATGGCCGTTTCCCGTCCGACCGGGCGGGCGCCGTCCGAACCGGGTCGACGGTCTCGTCGACGGCAACGGCCACGTCGACGTCACTGCGCGTCACGGATCGCCTCGTTCAATTCCGGAACGACCTCGTGGAGGTTGCCGATGATCGCCCAGTCTCCCTTCTGGACGATCGCGGCCTCCGGATCGGTGTTGATCGCCAGGATGGTCTCGGAGCCCTTGGCGCCGACCATGTGCTGGACGGCCCCGCTGATCCCGCAGGCGATGTAGATGTCGGGACTGATCTTCGCGCCGGTGAGGCCGATCTGGTCGTCGTGGGGCCGCCATCCCTCGTTGACCGCGGCTCGGGAGGACCCGACGGCGCCGCCTAGCAGGTCGGCCAGTTCCTCCAGTTGATCGAAGTCCTCCGGGCCGCCGACGCCGCGCCCGCCACCGACGACGATTCGGGCCTCGCCGAGGGGAATCCCTTCCTCGTCGGATTCCTCCACTCGGTCGAGGCGCACCCGAAGGTGGCGGTCGTCGAGCGACGGCGTGAACGAGTCGACGGTGGGCTCGGTCGTCGCCTCGGCTGGCTCGGCCGACAGCTCGTGGGCCGCCGTTGTCAGCAGCTTCGTGGGGGCCTCGAGTCGAGCATGTTCGACGAGACTCCCGCCCCAGCGCTGACGGGTCAGCTCGTAGCTCCCACCGGCGTCGTCCGTCTCTTCGGCGTCGACACCGAGGCAGTTCGCGGCCATCGGCAGATCGAGTCCCGCGGCGACGTGGGAAAGCACTTCGTGGCCCCGGTCGGTTCCGGGGGCGAGTACCGCCTCGGGGTCTCGTTCCGTGACGAGCTGGCCGATACTTTCGCCCCACGCCTCCGGGGCGTAGGTCCCCAGCTGGTCGTGGGTCACGTGGTAGACGTCGTCGACGCCGTACCGGCCGAGTTCGTCGGCGACGGCCGCACCATCGCTTCCGAAGACGACGGCACCGACCGACGAGCCGTCGCCCGCCAGCTCGCGGGCCAGCGTCAGCATCTCCAGGGAGGTTTCGGCGGGGGCGCCGTCCTCGCGTTCGACGAATCCGAGTATCACGGTCAGAGCACCTCCACGTCGTCTTCGAGGATCTCGACCACGGCCGGCACCGCCTCGGGACCCTCGCCCAGGATCTCGGCGTCGCTGTCGTCCCCTTCGGGTGACTCGAGGCGGACCATCTCGAAGGTTCCCGGCCCGTCGGCTCGCTCCGGAGCGACCGAGTCGACTTCCTGCTTTCGGGCCCGCATCTTGGCGCGCATCGAGGCGTACCGCGGCTCGTTGATCCCCTCTTTCACGCTGACGACCGCCGGGAGGTCGACCTCGTAGACCTCCTCGCCGCCGGCGACCTCGCGCTTCGCGATCGCCGTCCCGTCGGCGACGTCGAGCGACTTGATCCCCGTCACGCAGGGCAGGCCGAGCGCCCTGGCGACGCGAATCCCGACCTGGTAGTTGGCCGCGTCGGCCGACTCGTTGCCGAACAGCAGCAGGTCGTAGGGTGACCCGTCGTCGCCCGACGCCCGCACCTCGTCCGCGATTGCCCGCGCTGTCGCCCGGGGGCCCCACTCCTCGCCGTCCGTCTCGAGCAACGTCGCCTCGTCGGCCTGCATCGCCAGGCCGGTTCGCAGCTGTTCGTCCGCCTCCTCGGGCCCGAGGGTCAGGACCGTCACGGAGCCGCCGTGTTCCTCGACCTGCTGGACGGCCTCCTCGATCGCACACTCCTCGTGGGGGCTCATCGTGAACCCGAGGTTGCTGGCGTCGATCCCTTGCTGGTCGTCTGTCAGTACGATCTTCGCGCCGGTGTCCGGCACTCGTTTGATGCAGGTCAGGATGTCCATCGTGTCGTCTCCGTGTGGTCGCGAGCGATTGTCGGTGGTCGACCGGGTGTGGTCGCGAGCGGCTGTCTGCGTGTCTCGGCCCGGTCGGCGATCGGTTCGACGAATTCGTCCATGGTCGGTCGACTAGCTGCGGATGCGGTCGTTCCCCGGGTCGAACAGCGGTCGGCTGCCGACGACCTCGACGGTGACCGGGTACTGCTCACCCATGTACTCGACCTGGAGGCTCGTGCCCTCCTCGGCGTGTTCCGGCGGGAGGTACGCCATCAGCAGGTGCTTGCCGACGGTCGGTCCGGTGCCGGCGCTGGTGACGTAGGACTCCCGGCCTTCCTCGTCGACGATCACGTCGCCGTTCCCGTCCAGGATCGGCTCGTTGCCGAGCATGAAGCGGGGCTCGCCGGAGGCGGACGTGTGGTCGTCCACGGAGAGCGTACACAGCGTCGCGGCGTTGTCGCCATCGATCGCCGCGGCGTAGGCCTCCTTGCCGACGAAGTCCGCGTCCTTCACGCCGTGGAACGTGAGCCCGGCCTCCGCCGGGTCGTACTCCAGTTCGAGCTCGTGGCCGAACAGGCGGTAGCCCTTCTCCATGCGGCCGGTCGTCCCGTAGACGCCCATGCCGACGGGACGGATGTCGTACTCCTCGCCGGCCTCGGCGACGACGTCCCAGAGCCGCTGGCCCTGGCCCATCGGGGCGTACAGCTCCCAGCCCAGTTCGCCGACGTAGGACAGTCGCATCGCCCAGGCGTCGACCTCGCCGATGGTGACGTCCTGTGCGGTGTACGGCGGGAACGCCTCGTGGGAGACGTCCTCCTCGGCGACCGAGTCGATGACGGCACGCGCGTCGGGGCCCCAGACGCCGAGCGTACAGAGCGATTCGGACTTGTCGATCAGGTGGACATCGTCGTCGGCCGGAATGTGGCTCTTGAACCAGGCCCGATCCGAGCCGGCGGCCGCGCCGCCGGTCACGATCCGGTAGTGGTCCTCGCCGAGTCGGGCGATCGTCAGGTCGGAGACGAAGCCGCCGTTCTCGGCGAGAATCGGCGTGTACACGGTCTTGCCGACGTCGACGTCCGTCCGCCCGACGGCCATCGTCTCCATGTACTCGGTGACGTCCGAGCCGACGACGTCGAAGATGCCAAAGCCCATGTCGCCGATCATCGCCACGTTGTCGCGCATGTGGAGGTGCTCGGCGAGGATGATCGGCGACCACCACCGGGAGTCCCACTCGTTGGGTCGTCCCAATCCCTCGAGTTCGTCCTCGTAGGTGGCCACCAGATCCTCGTTGGACTCGTACCACTGCGGGCGCTCCCAGCCGGCGGCCTCGAAGAAGCGGGCGTCGAGGTCGTCCTGGCGGCTGTAGAAGGGACTGGTCCGGAGCGGTCGCGAGGACTGCCACTGTTCTGCCGGGTGGATGATGCCGTAGATCTTCTGATACCCCTCGTGAGCGCGGTTCTTGACGAACGTCCGGGAGTTGCCGTACTCGTAAAAGCGGTTGACGTCCGAGGCGTGCAGGTCGATCTCCGACCAGCCACGGGTCATCCACTGCGCGACGGCCTCGCCGATCGCCGGCGCCTCCTTGATCCAGACCGCGGCGCACGACCACAGCCCCTCGACGTCCTGGAGCGGGCCGAGCAGCGGCATCCCGTCGGGCGTGACCGACAGGAGGCCGTCGATCTCGTGGCGGACGCCAGCCTCCGGATCGTCGAGAACTTCCGGCATGAGCTCTAAGGCGTCCATCATGGACTGCTCGAACGCGTCGTCGGTGAGCGGGGGCTGGGTGGGCGATAGGGGCGCCTCGTCGATCGACGGGACGTCCTCGACGTCCCACAGGAGCGGTCGGTGCTGGTAGGAGCCGACCTCCATGTCGTTCCCGCTCGGGCGCTCGTACATCTGCGTGTCCATGTCGCGAACGACCGGGTGGTTGATCTCGCCCTCGAAGTCCTCGAAGAACGAGATCGGTCCGACGCTGATCATCTGGTGGACTGCCGGTGTCAGCGGAATGTCGACGCCCGCCATCTCGGCGATCTTCGGACTCCACAGGCCGGCGGCGATCACGACCTCGTCGGCTTCGACCGTCCCGCGGTCGGTCTCGACGGCCTGGATCGTCCCGCCGTCGACGTGCATGTCGAGCACCTCGGTGTTCGGCGCGACCGTGAGACCGCCGTCGGTCTCGTGATCGGCCCGCGCTCGCATGACCTCGCCGGCGCGCAGCGGATCACACGTTCCGGCGCTCGGGCTGTAGAAGCCGCCCTTGATGAGGTCGGTCTCGATGTAGGGCACCATCTCCTCGACTTCCGCTGGCGTGAGTAACTCGCCGGGTTCGCCCCACGACTTGGCCGACTGGACCCGTCGCTTGTGTTCCTCTAGCTGTTCGTCGGTCCGGGCCACCTCGATCCCGCCGCTCTCCGTGAAGGTGTCCATGTCCTTGTACTGGGCGATGCTCTCGCGGGTGAGGTGCGTCATCTCCTTCGAGTGCTCGACGGGCATCAGGAAATTCGACGCGTGGCCCGTCGATCCACCCGGGTCGGGGAGTGGCCCCTTGTCCAGGATCACGATGTCCTCTCGACCCTCCTTCGCGAGGTGAT
The DNA here is from genome assembly GCA_007135505.1 of Halovivax sp. Next base: position 1,456 of record SLIS01000196.1, on the reverse strand, counting down.
ACGCGAGACTGTTCCCGACGATACCGGCCCCGATGATGACCGTTCCGGCGGCGTCGGGTAGGTCGTTCGTGCTCATCGTCGATCGACTCCCTCCGCATCGATCCGGAAGCCGCCACTCGATCGCCTGCTCCCGATCGCTGGGTTCGGTTTGCTTGACAATTCCATACAAGTGAGCAGGCTATCATCGACTATAAAAGACGGCATAGGTGCTTATCTTCTTAGAATTCCGGCGGTGTGGAAAACGTTCGGTGAGGTTCCGTATTGGTGGCTTTCAGCGGGTATACTGCCGATACTGTCGGTGGCGGGTGGGTATTCACCGGGCGCAACTCTCGGTCCGGCCCATCGCGGTAGCCGAAGCGGCGGGTGACCACATCGTATCGGCTCACTGTCCAATGTAGTTTCGCGTCTTCGAACGCGGGTTCGCGGTTCCCGCTCGGGTGCGACGGACTGGCTCGTAACGAACTCGAGGAACGTCAGGTTCGGTCAAGGTCCGTTCGCGAACGTCGGACTCCCCTCACCGTTTCTGGGGCGTGTCCACACCGTATCTGTGGAACGTGTCGACACTGTTACCGGTAAACGCGTCGACACCGTTTCCTGGGAACGCGTCAACACCGGATTTGGAATCGAATCGATCCCGGATTTGTGGACGGCAGCGCCGAATCCGGGGGTGGATGCCATCCTCGCGTCCACGCTAGCGACCGGCGGCCCGGGTCAGCGGTGTCGGTTCCCTGTCGAATGGGCGCTCGCTTCGCAGACCGGCCCGCCCGAATTTGGGCGTTCCAGGCGGGTGAACGCCGAATCCGGTCGGAAACACATTCTATTCGAGGACTTATAGATACGCCAACGTTGATACCCGGGCCCGGCAACGTTTACACGAACGATGGGCTCTCAAGACGAGGCGGAGGGGGCGATCCCCACAGACTACGAAATCGCACAGTCGGTCGAGAAAGAACACATCGCGGACGTGGTCGAGCCGTTCGGGCTCGGACGAGACGACCTGGAACTCTACGGCGACCACGTCGCGAAGGTGAAACTGGAGGCCGTAGAGCGCGTCCGCGCCGAGCGAGCGGACGACGGCAATCTCGTCCTCGTGACGGGCATGACCCCGACGCCGCTTGGTGAAGGTAAGACGGTGACGACCGTCGGCCTCGGCCAGGCGCTCAATCACGTCGGCGAGGACGCCGCCGTCGCCATTCGCGAGCCCTCGCTCGGGCCGGTCTTCGGGGTGAAAGGCGGTGCCGCCGGCGGCGGGTACTCGCAGGTCCTCCCGATGGAGAACATCAACCTCCACTTCACCGGCGACATCCACGCGCTCACCTCGGCGCACAACCTCGTCGCCACGATGCTCGACAACCACATTAAGCAGGGGAACGCGCTCGATGTCGACGTCAACCGGGTCAACTGGCCGCGGGCGATCGACATGAACGACCGCGTCCTGCGCGAGACCGTGGTCGGC
>SLIS01000042.1 GCA_007135505.1 Halovivax sp. | reverse complement strand
TACCGTTCATGACCGAGGACGACTACGACCGCGCTGTGGAGATTATCGAAGCGACGGTCGACGCCCTCGAGGAGTACAAGGGAATCCTCTACGGGCAGTTCATGCTCACGGCCGACGGACCGAAGGTGATCGAGTTCAATGCCCGCTTCGGCGATCCCGAAGCGATGAACACGTTGCCGGTCCTCGAAACCGATTTACTCGACGTCCTGATCGCCGCCCGGGGCGGTGAGTCGTTGCCGAAGCTCTCGTTCAGTACGCAGGCGACCGTCTGCAAGTACGCGGTTCCCGCCGGCTATCCCATCGACCCGAAAGCCGGCACGCGGGTCGAGATCGACGAGGAGAGCGCTGGCGAGGCACTTCTGTACTACGCCAGCGTCGACGAACGCGACGACGGCATCTACACGACGACGTCGCGCTCGTTCGCCGTCGTCGGTCGAGCGGACTCGATCCCGGCGGCCGAGTCGATCGCCGAGGATGCACTGGCCGTCGCTGGCGAGGAAGGATTGCACGTTCGTCACGACATCGGAACGCCGGATCTCGTCCAGCAGCGGATCGACCACATGACCGAACTCCGGGAATCGTAATCGATCGGTTCAGCATCGACGATTCGAGCAGCCTCGTTGGTGGTTTGTCAATCGAATCACTCTGACACGTCATCGTCGAATACGTTCTTGTACCCACGAATCCAACAGGCTTCCAGTGACTGCAGACGATCCTTCCCGCCACGGCCGGATCGACCGACATTCGACGCCGGGTCCCGGAAACTCGCTCGCTCACTGGACGCGTGCCCGCAACCCGATTCGAGTCGCGATCACGTACGCCGTCGTCTGGCTCGTCCGAATCTCTCCCAGTTTGAAGCTCAAGCGGTGGTTACTCCGTCGCCTCGGGGTGACCGTCGGTACCGGCGTTTCGTGGGGACTCGAAGCGACGCCCGACGTCTTCTGGCCCGAGCTGATCACCGTAGAAGACCACGCCGTCGTCGGCTACGACGCGACGATCCTCTGTCACGAGTTTTTACAGGACGAGTATCGGACCGGCGAGGTCGTCGTCGGTGAACGGGCAATGATCGGCGCCGGAGCGATCGTCCTTCCCGGGGTCGAGATCGGTCGGGACGCCAGCGTGGCTGCGAACTCACTTGTTACCAGGGACGTGCCCCCGGAGACGGTCGTCGCGGGCGTCCCGGCGCGGCCGATGAAAAGCGACGAAATACACGGTGACGGCGATACCGAAGCCGGTTCCTAGAGGAGCGGGCCGATTACAGGGAAGACCAGCGTTTGCGGGCGTCGTTCCAGCCCGTCAGGTCGGCGATCCAGCGCGCGGCGATCAGTTTCTTCAGGTTTCGGGCGGGAAGGCCACCGAACGTAGAGACGGGGAGTCCGATACCGTACGCCGGCCTTACGTCGTGAGCAACGGCCCGTTCACCGACCGAGACGACCGTTCCCTTGTTCTCGTGCGTCCACGGTTCGAGTGGCTTGTCCTCGATCGCTCGGACGATGTTCGTTCCGACGACTTCGGCTGCCTGCCAGGCGGCCTGGGCGGTCGGCGGCGCCGGCCGTTCGTCCTGCTCGATGATGGCCGAGTCGCCGATGGCGAAGACGCGCTCGTCGGAGGTCTGGAAGGTAGACGTAGTCTCGACCCGGTTGTGCTGATTATCGAGCCCGGCATCGTCGAGTGCGTCCTGACCGGTGATGCCACCGGTCCAGAGCAAGACGTCGTACTCGAGCGGTTCGCCATCGTCGAAGTAAATCGCGTCGTCGTTCGCCTCGGTGATCGGATCGTCGGTGTGGATCTGGACGGCAACGTCTTGGAGGCGCTCGCGCAGGGCGTTCTGGATCGCGGGGTCGTTGCCCGGGAAGATTTCTTCCATCGCCTCTACGAGATGGATGTCGATGGGAAGCCGGTGTTCGTCGCGCAACTCGGCGATTTCGCCGGCAGTCTGTATTCCGGAGAGACCCGCACCGCCGACGACGATCTGCGCGGGTTCGCTCCTGGTTGCGGCCTCACCGGCTGCCGTGACCTCCTCGTGGATGGCGAGTGCGTCGTCGAGACTCTTCAGCGTGTGGGCGTGCTCGGCGAGTCCGCGGATGCCGTAGAATGCCGTTTTGCTTCCCAACGCGACGAGTACGTAGTCGTACGAGACGTCCGGCTCGGTTTCGAGCTCGACGGTGCGTTGAGCGGTGTCGAGCCCGACGACACGATCGTTGATAAACGTCGTTTCGGCGTCCGCGATCGAACCGATCGGAACCGTGATGTCTGTCTGGACGGCGGGATCGCGAATCACGCGGTGGACCTCGTGGAGAACCAGGTGATAGTCGGTATCGGCGATCCACGTTAACTTGGCGTCGGGCCCGAGCGACGACTGGAGTGACTTAACCGCGCCGGCGCCGGCGTATCCGGCCCCGAGCACGACGACGTCTGTACTCATACCAGTGGCTCGGGATAGCTCCAATACAAAGGTGTTGAATGCGCCATCTCCGTGTGTGCGGTTCTCTCGCGTGGTTGTGCTGGTTTGATTGGAACACCAGTGTTCCGGACAGAACACTGTCCGGACGTGTCGACAGTCCGAACAGGCGTGACGTCGCGTCGAGAACGGCTCGTCTGTACAGATACAGACGGTTTCAGATTAGAGCGTTCGCTTGCCAAAGGCGCTGGCGACGATCTCCGTCGCGATGGACGCGGTCTCGTTGGACTCGTCGAGGATCGGGTTCACCTCGACTACGTCCATCGAGCGCAGTGACCCGTGCCGGGAATCGTGTTCGGCGACGGTTTCGAGTGCGGAGTGTGCCTCGCGATAGGTGACACCACCTCGAACCGGCGTACCGACCCCGGGAGCGTGGGCCGGATCGAGCCAATCGAGGTCGAGACTGACGTGCAAGCCGTCGGTGCCGTCGGTCGCGACGGCGAGGGCGTCCTCGACGACGGCCGTGATCCCGCGCTCGTCGATGTCGGCCATCGTGAACGCGGTGAGCTCGCTGTCTGCGATCATGTCACGCTCCCGGTCGTCGACGCTGCGTAGACCGACGTAGGCGACCGACCCCGCCTCGACGCTGGGAGCGTTGGCCCACTCCTGCTCGGCGAACTCGTCGTAGCCGAGCGCGGCGGCCAGCGGCATCCCGTGGACGTTGCCGCTGGGGGATGTAGACGGCGTGTTGAGGTCGGCGTGAGCGTCGAACCAGATCACGCCGAGGTCGGCGTTTCGCGAGGCGCCGTGCATGGTACCGATCGCGATCGAATGGTCGCCGCCGACGACCAGGGGGAATATCCCCTCGAGTAGCGTCTCCTCGACGCGATCGGCCAGGTGCTCGCAGGCCTCCTGGACCTCGTCGATGAACTTGGCGTTCTTGGCCCGTGACGAACCGGCGTCCGGATCACGTTCTTCGGCTCTCGGAACGAAGAGGTCCCCGTCGTCCTCGGGTTCGTTTCCGCCCTCGGCGAGTCGATCCGATAAGCCCGCGTACCGGATCGCCGATGGTCCCATGTCCACGCCCCGTCGGTTCGCCCCGTAGTCCACTGGAGCGCCGATAATTCGAACCGTTCGGTCCATGGCGTGACCATCGTGAAGTTTACGTAAAATGGTGCTGAATCGTGATCGATAGTCGTGACAGCTGCTCGTCCGACAGATTCAGCCGAGTGATTGCGATCGTTCGACGGCGATAGGTTTAGGGTTCGATGGGTCTAATTTCCGAGCGAATGATGTTGAGCGACGTCATGGAGGACTATCTGAAGGTCATCTACCAGCTCGAGCGTGGTCGAGACGACCGGATTCGCACCTCCGAAATCGCCGAGGAACTCGACGTGACGTCGCCGACAGTGACGAGTATGATAGAAAAGCTAGAGGATCGGGGACTGGTCGATCGCGAGAAGTACAGCGGCGTCACCCTCACCGAGGAGGGAACGACTGTTGCGATCGAAGTCGTCAGACACCACCGGTTGCTCGAGGCCTATCTGGCGGAACACCTCGATTACGACTGGGCCGAGGTACACGAGGAAGCGGATCGACTCGAACACCACATCAGCGAGAACTTCGAAGCTCGGTTGGTCGACGCGCTCGAAGATCCCAGCGTGGATCCCCACGGGTCGCCGATCCCGGGAGCGGATCTCGAACCGCCGACCTCCCCGTCCGGGGAGTCTGTGGCGGCCTTCGGAGCGGGGGACGTGGTTATCGTCGAGGAAGTCGCTGACGACGATCCCGAAGTGCTATCCTACCTCGCCGAGCACGGTATCGAACCCGGGGTCGAACTCGATATTCTCGAAGTCGCCCCGTTCGGTATGGTGACGACGCAACCGGCTGACGCCGACGATCCCGTTTCGCTACCCGAATCGATCGCTGAGCACGTCCGCGTGAAGTCTGCCGTCAGTGCCGATCAGTGACGTAATTCGATCGGGGCCGTTGTTGATTGGATACGTTCACGAGTGATGCTGCCGAGCCGCCGGTACGACACGATGCACGACCACTACCTCTGATAGGGATCGCAATACTTTAGTTTAGATGTGTCTAATCTTTCGGTGATGAACAGTCTATCTGTCGCCGAGGACGGGTTGAGTTCCCATGAGTGAGAACGAACCCTACTGGGAGCGCCTGCCGACGTGGGCACTGGCCGTCGGCCCGGTGGTGATCCTCGCCGTCGTCGCAGCCGTGTTGTATCTGACGTGGCCGTTCAGCAACCTCGAGGGCATGTCCGAGGCGTCCACCCTGGAGATCGTTTGGATGCTCACGATCGTTGGCGCGATTGCTGGAATCGTTCCGGTGGCCATCGGAATGCTCTGGTTTCCGTATATCAGGCACCTCGACGTGCGCCTCGTACACGGGTTTATCGCACTGGGAGCCGGCGTCCTCACCTTCATCGCCGTCGAGATGATCGAGGACATGGTCGAATACGCCGGCGAAATCGACCGATCGACGATGGGGCTGGGCATCGGCGTTCTCGCCATCGCGATCACGTTCGGGGTAATGTACTTCCTGAGTCAGTGGCGTGCAACGACGGCTTCGTCGACGTCGAAATCAGGACTGCAAATCGCGTACCTCGTCGCGATTGCCCTCGGGCTACACAGCATCGGCGAGGGTCTCGCGATTGGCGTCTACTTCGTCCTCGACGAGGGAACGATGGTGATGTTACTCGTCATCGGATTCGTGATTCACAACGTCCTCGAAGGACTCACCTGCGTCGCCGCGATGGCACGCGACGACGTTCCTCCGAAACTGCGCCACTTCGGGGCGATTGCGCTGTTGGCCGGCGGCCCGGTCATCTTCGGCGGTTGGATCGGGAGTCTCGGCGAAGAGCCGCTGCTGGCACTGCTCTTCTTCGCCATCGCGATCGGGGCGATCTTGCAAGCGATCATCGAGATGATCGATCTCGTCAGAATCGACGCCGAATCGATCGTTACCCGTACCACGGTAGCGACGTTCGTCGCCGGTTTCTTCCTCATGTTTCTCTTGGAGGACGTGATCGTCGAGGGCTGGATCGTACCCGGCTGATCGACGGTCGTCACGTCGGGACTACCGTTGGAGAATTTCGACGTCCTCGTCCCGGTGACCACCGGATTTAAGGAAAACTGCTGCGAATTCAGGGTATGTCATCGATCGAACTCACCTCCAGCCAGAAGAAAATCTTGCGTGCGCTGACCAACTTGCACGCTGGCTCGGGGAATGCGATCAAGGGCGAGGACATCGCCGAGCAGGTAGATCGCAACCCCGGAACGATTCGAAACCAGATGCAGAGTCTGAAAGCGCTCCAGCTCGTGGAGGGCGTTCCCGGTCCGAAAGGCGGGTACAAGCCTACCGCGAAGGCGTTCGAGGCACTCGGCGTCCAGCAACTCGACGAACCGGCGCCCGTCCCGCTCGCCGTCGAGGGATCGATTCAGGAGGACGTCGGCGTTGAGGAAATCGACCTCGCGAGCGTCCACCACCCCGACCTCTGCCGTGCAGAGGTACACGTCCAGGGCTCTGTGGAGGTCGCCGACGACGATCACGTTCGCGTCGGCCCGACCCCACTCTCGAAACTCGTCGTGAAGGGCACGCTCGACGGCAAAGACGACACGAACAACGTCCTGATCCTGCAGATCGACGAGATGATCGCCCCCGCCGAAGAGCCCGTTCACTGAGCCGCCGGGCGACATACAGCTGATTGTCTGAAACCATTGACTAGTAATTGGTGTCTCCGAAAGTCGGTTTCGATTCACTGTCACCCCAAGTGGTGGCTACGATTAGTACATCGCCGACAGAATTCCCTGGTAGCAGCGATCGAGCGGCGGATCGGTGAGCGAACCGCCCGCCGAGTGATCAGTCGTCGACGGCTTCGACTGCCTCGGTTTCATCCGTCGCGTCGTCACTCGCCTTCGGGGCCGGGAGAACGTCGACGCTCGCGACGGCGTCACCCGTCTCGACGTCCATCAACGTCACACCCATCGTGTTGCGGCCGACCGTCGAAATTTCACCGGCTCGCGTTCGCATAATCTGTCCGCGCTCGCTCATGAGCACTAGGTGCTCGTCCGGCGTCACCGCCTTGAGTGCGGTAACCGGACCGTTGCGGTCGGCGGTCTTGATGTCGATCAGTCCCTTCCCGTAGCGTGACTGGGTGCGGTACTCGGAGAGGAGGGTTCGCTTGCCGTACCCGTTTTCAGTGACCGTAAGCAGTGCACGCTCGTCGGCTTCGTCGGTCGCGACGAGGCCAGCGACCGCATCTCCGTCTTCGAGTTTGATGCCGTTTACGCCCCGAGCGTTGCGCCCCATCGCACGGGCCTCGGTTTCGTCGAACCGAATCGTCATTCCCTGCTCGGTTCCGATCACGAGGTCTTTCGTGCCGTCGGTTACTTCCACGTCGACCAGTTCGTCGCCTTCCTCGAG
>SLIS01000221.1 GCA_007135505.1 Halovivax sp. | reverse complement strand
TGGACGAAGTGCAGGACGGCCATCACGGCGTTCCACCGACGAAGGCGGCGGTACCGCGGCCCATCCCGGATCGTCGACGGCGATCCGGATTCCGGAGACGCGTCGGCGGCATCGGTGGCCGATGGATTCGCTTGTGACATGGTGACCGGCGATTGTACAACAGCTGCCGGCGAATAGTGTGGGGGACATAACACGTCGATTGTAACTGCAACGCGTTCGCCGGCCGTCGCGAGCCCTACCTGAGCGAGCGGGAAACGACTTCGTACACGCCGTGAAAGACGCTCTGGTCGCGAACCTGTCCAACACGCGACGATCTCCGACTCGGCCAGGCCGGGTCAGTCCCCGAGGCCGCCGAGATGCAACTCGACCGCTCGTTCGACGTGAAGCGCCGTCGTGTCGAACATCGGCGTTTCCGGCCGGTCGTCCTGCTCGATTAGTAACTCGATTTCGGTACACCCGAGGACGATTCCCCCAGCGCCGCGTTCGACGAGGTCATCGATCACCGCGAGGTATCGCTCGCGGGACGTGTCTCGCACGTCCCCGCTGGTCAACTCGTCGAAGATGATGCGATCGATCGCCTCGCGGTCGTCGGGATCGGGGACGATCGTCTCGATACCGTGTGAGTCGAACCGATCGTGGTAGAACGACCCCTCCATCACCGGTCGGGTGCCGAGCACCCCGACGGTCTCGATGCCGCCAGCCCGGATCGCCTCGACGGTGACGTCGACGATGTGGACGAACGGGATCGACAGCGCGTCGACGATTTGTGGTGCGACGCGGTGCATCGTGTTCGTCGCCATGACCACGAAGTCGGCGCCGGCGTTCTCCAGATCGAGCGCGGCATCGGCGAGAAGCGACGCCGCTTCGTCCCACCGCTCGTCGCGAATACAGCGTTCGATCGTCGCGAAGTTGACGCTCCGGATCACGAGATCGCCGGCGTGGTGACCACCGCGGGACTCGTTGATGCGGGCATCTATGTTCCGGTAGTACTCGCGGGTCGATTCGCTACTCATGCCGCCGAGGACGCCGATCGTCGCGTCGTCAGGTGCGGTCATCGTCGAGTTACCTCCGTCTCTGTCGCCCGAGGGCGACGTCGGCGGGTCGAGCGCTCGGCTCCCATCCCGACCTCACGCGTTTCGCTCGGTGTAGCGCTCGAGTGCGAGCTCGATCGCGGCCGGCTCGTTCGTCACCTTGCCGTCGGCGACGCGCATCAGGCCCTGTGGCGCGTACGAATCCGAGTAACCGAAGATGCGATTGACCGCCGATTGTGGCACTGAAACGTCACGGTACGAAGAGAGCGTATACAGCAACGTCGAGTCGCTGTCGTCCCAGATCCGGGAACTCGCCCACCCGTCGTCGTCTTCGAACGTGGTCCCGACGCGGCCGATTCCGACGTAGGAATCGTCCTCGCGGAAGAGGACGAGGTCTCCCGAACGCAGCTTCTCGAAGTTAGACTCGTTTCGCGTTCCGGGCGTCGTTCCCCAGAGACGAACACTGTCGGTGTCGTTCAGTGCGTCCGGGCGATCTTCGATCGCGTCGAGGTCGACGGGAGTTCGAACGCTTGCCTCGAAATCCGGCGAATCGACTGGTGCCAGAAACAGGTTTGTCATGTGGATATGCTGACCGAGATGCTTTTGGATTATAAATAATCCGGAGCGGAGTCCGTTCGAACCCCGATTACTGGTTCGTCGAGACGACTTCGACGACGTCGCGGTGATCGAGCACGGTGTCGGCGCCGACCTGGCGGTTCTCGCGACAGTCGAGGCCGTGGAGGAACCCGTCACCGATGTCGGAGTGGAGGTGGTACGCGAAGTCCGCCGCCGTCGCGTCCGGGGCCAGGAGGAAGCAGTCTCGGAACGGTCCCTTCGACCAGGTTCCGGACGCCGATCCGGGGAACACGGCTTTCAGCCCGAGGACGTCGAAGACGGCCGCCTCGAGCGCGTGCTGGACGCCGGTGCCGTCGTAGGCCTCGACGAACTCACGAATCCGCTCGAGGCCGGCCTCCTGGTCCGCCGGGAGGTCGGCCGTGACGGAGAACTCGTCGTCGCCGGGCGTGTACTCGACGGCGCCTTGCTCTTTCGCGTTCTTCAGCGCCTTCTCCGCGTGTGCTGAAACCGGGACGAACGTCAGGTGGGCGTAGTCGGGGTCGTTCGTGATCTCGTCCCAGTTATCCTGGGCGGCGGGCGTGTCCATCTTGTTCGCCGCGACGACCATCGGCTTCGTTCGCCTGCGTATTTCACGAGCGAGATCGGACCGTTCGTCGCCATCCCACTCGAGCGGGGCGACCGGGAGGTCGAGCGAGAGGATGGTCTGTTTGATCTCGGCCGGCGAAATGGCGAAGGCCGAGAGTTGCTCGCCGAGGACCTCCTCGGGCTCGGTGTCCGCGAGGTACTGGTCCTCGTAGCGCCTGATCCCCTTCTCCAGGATGTCGAGGTACCACGCGTCGAGTTCTGCCTCGAGGAAGTCGATGTCCTCGCGGGGGTCGTGATCCTCGGTCGCTTCGCCCTCCAGGTCGGTCGTTCCGGAGAAGTCGACCACGTGGACGAGCACGTCGGTCTCGTTCAGGTCGGTGAGAAACTGATTGCCGAGTCCCCGGCCCTCGTGGGCACCGGGAACGAGCCCCGCGACGTCGACGAGCTTGACGGGAACGAACCGCGTTCCGTCCTCGCAGGTGCCGACGGCGGGCTGGCACGTCTCGTCGAACTCGGGTGCCGCACACGAGGTCCGGACGTAGGCCTCGCCGATCGATGGGTCGATCGTGGTAAACGGGTAGGCACCCTCGGGGACGTCGTTCATCGTGGCCGCGTTGAACAGCGTCGACTTGCCCACGGAGGGTTTGCCGACCAGCCCGATCCGATAACTCATTGGCGGGTCGAGGGACCGGTTGCCTAAACGGGTTTCTACCTGCGAGTGGCCGTGTGAGGTGGTTTCAGGGCTCACTCCCCACGAGTCGGCGTCGGACTGACTACCCAATCTGCGTACTCACAGACCAGTCCGACCGTCCTGTTCGAACCCGCTCACCAAGTCCGCAGCTGTGATAGGCCATCCGGAACCCCAACAGGTTACTCCCCGCAGGTACTCGACGTGCGTATGTCCGGCATCGTCTTCTTCGGGACCGAATCACTGGAGCGGGTCGTCGCGTTCTACGTCGAACGGATCGGGGCCGAGCGCTGGCTCGAACAACCAGACTGCACCATCCTACAGTACGACAACATGCTGTTTGGCTTCTGTGAGCGCGAGCGGGCCGAAACCGACGGCACGATCACCTTCGTTTACGACTCGGACGGCGACGTCGACGCGATGTACGACGAACTCACTGACCGCGCACGCGAAGAGCCCGTCGAGAACGATCGCTATCGCATCTACCAGTTCTTCGCCGAGGATCCCGAGGGCCGAACCGTCGAGTTCCAGACGTTCCGGCACGGGACCGAGGCGGTTTGAACGGCATCGCGGGACGGTATCGGGGAGCGAACGGCAGGATCGTGGAGCAAATGGCGGGTGTGAGCGACGGGGCAGCCGGCACGTCCGGAGGACCCGCTACGCGTTTCGATTGCTGGGATCATAGGCGTTAACCGCTCGTGTCCTAATCGGAATATATGTTTCCCGAGCTCTCCGAGTGGTGGATCGGTGTCGGGCTCGCCTGTCTCGGTGCGCTCGGGTTCGCGGGTCAGTACCTCTTCGTTCGCCTCGGGACGGTCGAGGGTGACGTCAACGACGCGGTACTCGTCGCGTTGTTCTGTAACGTGGTGTTGCTGGCGCCACCGGTTGCATTTCTGTACGCGCCGCCGTACACGCAGCTCTTCACGCCGACGTCTGCACTCGCTTTCGCCGCGGCCGGCCTCGTCGGGATGTTCGCGGCCCGCCTCCTGCTCTTTCGAAGCGTCGACGAGCTCGGTGCGAACCTCACCTCGCCGGTGATCGCATCGAACGTCCTGTTCGCGACGCTGATCGCGGTGATCGTCCTCGGCGAACGGGTCACGGCGACCCACGCGCTCGGCATCGTCCTGGTCGTCGCCGGCGTCGCCATCGTCTCCTGGGAGACGGCCGAGGCCGGATCGGGGCGCACGCTCGGTGAGGCCAGCGCCATGCTCGCACTCCCGATCGGCGCGGCGCTGTTCATCGGCATCGAGCCGATCTTCATCTCGATCGGACTCGACGCCGGGACGCCGGTCCTTCCCGGTATTCTCGTGATGGCCGGGACGGCCACGGCGGCCTTCCTCGGCTACATGACGCTCCGCGGTACCGGTCCCGTCGTCCCGCCCCGGACCCACTCGACCGGCTGGTTCGTGGCGGCCGGTGTTTCGACGACCGTGGGATTTCTGGGTTACTTCGGCGCGCTTTCGCTGGCACCGGTCGTCCTCGTCGTGCCCCTGTTGCAACTCGCTCCGCTTCTCGTCGTCGTCTTTTCGCTGATCGCGCTGCCCCGACACCTGGAACGACTCACCTGGCGGGTCGGGTTCTCGGCGGTCGTCGTGGTGGTCGGCGCGACGCTCGTCTCGCTCCCAGGTTGATATCCTCCCCGCGCTAAAGGGCGATGTTTGGGCCTGTTCACTCCAAAATTACCCGGCGCTTCGTTACCGGGGATCGATCACCCCCGATCCAGCACGCTACACGAACGCTCTCGTGTCTCAGTGTATACTGACTCGAATACGTCCACACCGAGGGTCACGTAGTGCCGTAGCGTCCCGGTGAGTCCACTCTCGGTTCCCCGTCGGCTTCGGGGTTCCCTGCCGAACAAACTAGCCGGTCCATGCCCGCCACCTCACCGGGCCGTCCACGTCGGTCCTCGCAAGTAGCGGGTACGATGAGCGTGCCCGCAAGGCACGAGCCGTACCAACAGGCACGTAACGGGTGCAGCCGGACCCACGTCACCGATTGGGGGGGATCGAATCCCTCGGTGGCCCCGACTCTCGTTGCCCGATGTCAGGAATTTAGTGTACGCGGTGCCCTCTTCCGACGAGGATCGATCGAATCCGAATCATGAACGAGTACGACGTAGTCGTCGTCGGCGGTGGCGTGACCGGAGCGGCAGTGCTGTACACGCTCGCCTGCTTCACCGACGTCGAGCGCGTCGCGCTCCTCGAGAAAGAAGCCGATATCGGCGGCGTCAACTCCCGACACACGCATAACTCCCAGACGCTTCACTTCGGGGACATCGAGACCAACTACGGCCGCGATCGGGCCGAGGCGGTCAAGGAGGGTGCCGAACTGGTCGCGGGGTACCTCGAGGCGACCGATCCCGGCCGCGAGTTCCACAGCGTCCGCTCGAAACTGGTCCTCGGTGTCGGCGACGAGGAGGTAGCTGCCCTCCGACGGCGGTATGACGAGGAGGGCTTCGACGAACTCTTCCCGAAACTGTCCCCGATCGGCCGCGAGAAGATCGGGGAGATCGAACCGGCAGTCGTCGCGGGTAGGGACCCGGACGAGTCCCTGCTGGCACTCCGAACGCCCGACGGTTACACCGTCGACTACGGCGCTCTCGCACGCTCGTTCGTCGATACGGCGTGCGACGTCGGTGGCGTCGACGTCTACACGGACGCGCCGGTGACGGCAATCGAGGAATCGGCGGCCGGATACGTCCTCTCCACACCGATCGGCTCGTTCGACGCCGATTTCGCGGTGGTCGCTGCAGGCGCCCACAGCCTCGGGCTCGCCCAGCAGCTGGGCTACGGGGAGCACCTGTCCTTGCTGCCGGTCGCCGGGAGCTTCTTCGTCGCCGACGGCGGTCTGCTGAACGGCAAGGTCTACACGGTTCAGCTGAAAGACCTGCCTTTCGCCGCGATCCACGGCGACGCGGATGTCTACGACGCCGACGTAACCCGGTTCGGCCCGACAGCGAAGGTCGTCCCCACCTTAGAGCGCGGTCGGCTCTCCACGATACCGGACTTCCTCGAGGTGTTCGGCCTTCGATTCGGCGCCGTCCGGAGTTACACATCTCTGCTTGCTGACAGGACGTTCCTGCCGTTTCTCCTGCGAAACCTCGCCTACGACGCCCCTGTCGTCGGTCAGCGCGCGTTTCTCCCGCACGTCGAGAAGATCGTCCCGACCATCGAACGCGGCGACGTCGAGCGAGCGGCCGGTATTGGTGGGATTCGACCCCAGATCGTCGACGTCGAGTCGGGAACGCTGCGCATGACGGAGGTCTCCCTCGAGGGTCCGGCGATCGTTTTCGACATCACGCCCTCACCCGGCGCCTCCATCTGTTTGCACAACGCCAGACTGAACGCCGAACGCGTACTCGAGTCCCTCGACGGTAAGTACACGTTCGACGAAGACGCTTTCGAAGCGGCGACGATCGACAACTTCCCGCGTGGGTGACCTCGAACCGGTCACCGGCGGCCCGCCTCGCCGTTTCGTCGGCGGGCTCACTCGTCCGACCAACGAAACACCCGGACGGTGTCGCGCTCGTGACGTTCGACGTCGACCTCGACGAGGCCTCGCTCGGTGAACACCAGATTCCAGTCGCGGTAGTAGAGCGGGACGTCGTCGGTGACGTACGTCACGTCGTCGGTCCCGTCGCCTTCCTCCTTGCCCTCATTCTCGATGGTGACGAGGAGGTCGTCGGTGATCCGGGCCAGCTCCGCGAAGACCCACTCGTGATCCGGGTGCAGGTGCTGGAGCGTCTCGACCGAGTAGACGGCATCGAACTGCCCGTCGTCGAAGTCGTCGGCGACGGCCTCGCTGGGCCCGTGAAAGACCGTCCCCTCGTCGGCCAGATCGGGGTAGGTCTCCGCCATCACGTCGAACGCGTCGCCGTTGATCTCGATGCCGGGAACGACTCGATGAGTGTGACCGCCGAGGATCACGTCGAATTCGGGAAATGACCGGGCAATGGCATTGATTTCGTTGGCGTGGTTGTCGC
>SLIS01000383.1 GCA_007135505.1 Halovivax sp. | reverse complement strand
CTCGAGGGTCGCCTCGAACTGCCCGGTGGCGTTCAGCGCCTCGACGATGAACTCGCCCTTGCGGACGCGGTCGTCGTTGTCCGCGTTGGTCTGGAACGTCGCCTGGATCGGCGTTTCGACGCCGGCCTCTTCGATCAGTTCCTGGGCGCGCTCGGGGTTGAACTCGTTGTACTCCCGAAGGTTCTCCTCCAGTTGGTCGTAGTCCGTCGTCCCGGTTTCGGCCGCGAGTTCCGGGAGCGGTACCCACGCCTCGGTGGCCCAGCCCTGTTCGATCGTCTCGACGATGTCGGTCCGCGGTATGAGGTGATTGATCGCCCGTCGCACTCGTTCGTCGTCGAACGGTTCGACGGCGACGGGATACTGGACGAACAGGTACGAGCCGCCCGAACTCGTCGCGACGCGGAAGTCCTCGGACTGATCGAAGCTCGTGTTCTGGTCGGCCGTCAGGTTGTACGTGAGATCGATCTCGCCGGTCTCGAGCGCCGCCGCGCGCGTCGAGTCCTCCGGAACGATCTCCATCTCGATCTCGTCGATGACCGGGCTGGCCGGGAAGTCGTCCGGGCCGTCCCACCACGGCTTCGCGTCGAGTCCGACCTCCTCGAGCCAGTAGTTCTCGTTGCGACTGACGACGATGAAGTTCTGCTCTTCGTATTGCTCGAAGACCCACGGGCCGGTCCCGATCGGGTCGTTGCCCTCGAGCGGATCCCACTCGCCGAGCGGGATGTCGGCCTGTTCCTCGGGGTAGATGGGCCAGAGGTTGTCGTCGATCGCCTCCGCGTCGGGCACCTGCGAGTAGATGCTGACCGTGTACTCGTCCTCGGCCTCGGCGTGGAGGAACTGATCGAAGACCTGCCCGGCATTTGCCGAGTTCTCCCAGCGCTCGTAGGATTGTACGACGTTGTCGGCGGTACACTCCTCACCGTTGTGGAACTCGATTCCCTCGTGAAGTTCGTGGCGGAACTGCATTCCGAAGACGCCGTCGGCGACGGCGTCGCCGGTCTCCGCGACGGTGAGGACCTGCGCCTCGTCGTCCTCGGCGGTGTCGGTGTCCGGATGGACCACCACGATCTGCTCCTCGGCTTCGATGACGCCGTCCTCGATCGGCGCGGAGACCATGTAGTCCTCGTAAGCCGACCGATCGATGTCCTGCGTTTCGACGAGTTCGAAGGACTCGGAGAGCCACTCGTGCGGCTCGCCCGACGCATCCGGTCGCAGCAACGTCTCGTAGAACAACTGGTGGACGATCGTCGCCGGTGCCTCCACGCTCTGTGGTTCGTCGAACGTGTCCGGATCCAGCACGAGACCCACGTTGAGGGTGCCGCCCTCGACGATGTCGGCTGGATCTACTTCGACGCGATCCTCGACGGGGTCGAGGTCGTCGTCCTGTGCCGTGACGGTCGGGAATCCCGCGAGTCCTGCCACGGTCGCCCCACCGACCATACCGAGTACCTGTCTCCGCTTCGGGGACAGGCTGTTACCATGCGGCATACACCCCCTATACTGGGAGCGCGGTAGTGTAAGTCTAATCGAATATATCCTGAATACAATTAACCGTAATTGAACTGTTCTGCACATGTGTACGGAAAGGCTTATACGATCGAGCCGATCCCGCCGGCTCGCGGTAGGCACTGCCAGCGTGGCGTAGGCTCCCGCTGAACGAGTACGTACGAAATCGATACTGCCGTCCGAGTGCCGTCGATCGACCGGCGCAGCCGCGACGAATCGGGTCCGAACGCTGGTCCGTGCCGGGCGCCACGGCAACCACCGCAACCCGAAGACATAGGACCTGTCGTCCGTACCCCTCGAACATGCCTGCCTACGACATCGAACGCTACCTCAACATCCGATCGGCCTCGTCCGCCTCGTTCGGCCCCGACGGCGATCGACTGTCCTTTCTCATGAACACGACCGGGGTCAATCAGGTCTGGACGCTCGACGGCCCCGGCCGGTGGCCAGTTCAGCGCACGTTCTTCGACGAGCGAGTGACCTTCGCCTCGTGGTCGCCGGAGCGGCCGGAACTGGTCTTCGGGATGGACGAGGGCGGCAACGAACGCGAGCAACTGTTCCGGCTCGACGCGACCGACGGCCGGATCGTCAACCTGACGGATCGTCCCGACGCCAAACACCGCTGGGGCGGCTGGAGCCACGACGGCGAGCGATTCGCGTTCGCGTCCAACCGCCGCGACGAGGCCGTCTTCGACCTCTACGTCCAGGACCGTGACGAGACGGGCGACGACGCCACGAAGGTCTACGAGGGCGACGGCTGGCTCTCGCTCGCCGGCTGGAGTCCCGACGACTCCCGGCTACTCGTCTCGGAGGCCCACGCGAGCTTCGACCAGGACCTCTACGTCCTCGACGTAGAGACGGGAGAGTTGACCCACGTAACCCCACACGAGGGCGAGGTCCGCTACGCGAGCGCGAGCTGGGCCCCGGACGGCCGCGGCGTGTACACCGTCACGGACCAGGACAGCGACACGCTCTACCTCGCCTACGTCGACCTGACGGCGGACGAGTTCGGCCCCGAGACCCTCCGGACGGTCGCGGACGGCGGCGAGTGGAACGTCGACGGCATCGCCCTCGACGACGAGTCCGGTCGGTTCGTCTTCTCGCGAAACGTCGACGGCTACACCGAGTTCACCGTCGGCGAGTTCGACGCATCGGAGCCGACTGCCTACGAGACGTTTCCCGAACCCGACCTCCCCGGCGGCGTCGCCGGCGGCGTCTCGTTCGACCCCGACGCGGACCGGTTCTCCGTCACGACGACCGGCGACACCGTCAACGCGAACGTCTTCGTCGTCGACGTCGAGACCGGCGAGACGGAGCGCTGGACCGACGCCCCGACGGCCGGCATTCCACGCGAGACGTTCGACGCCTCCGAGCTGGTCCACGTCGAGAGCTTCGACGACCTCTCGGTGCCGGGGTTCCTCACCCTTCCCGGCGATCACGCGGTCGACGAATCGGGCCGCGACGCGGGAGCTGAGTCTGCGGGCTCGCTCCCGGTCATCGTCGACATCCACGGCGGACCCGAGAGCCAACGTCGTCCCTCGTTCTCCGGCGTCAAGCAGTACTTCCTGGATCGCGGGTACGCGTACTTCGAGCCGAACGTCCGGGGATCGTCCGGCTACGGCACGACGTACGCGAGCCTCGACGACGTCGAGAAGCGCATGGACTCGGTCCACGACGTCGCGGCCTGCGTCGAGTGGCTCGCCGATCACCCGGCCGTCGACCCCGACCGGATCGCCTGTATGGGCGGCTCCTACGGCGGATTCATGGTACTGGCCTCGCTCACGGAGTACCCCGACCTGTGGGCCGCCGGCGTCGACGTCGTCGGCATCGCGAACTTCGTCACCTTCCTGGAGAACACCGGCGACTGGCGCCGGTCGCTTCGCGAGGCCGAGTACGGGAGCCTCGAGCACGACCGGGAGTTCCTCGAGTCGATCTCACCGATCAACCACGTCGAGGAGATCGAGGCGCCGCTGTTCGTGCTCCACGGCGAAAACGACCCGCGCGTTCCCGTCGGGGAAGCCGAGCAGATCGCCGCGGAGGCGAGCGAACAGGGCGTTCCCGTCCGGAAGCTCATCTTCGAGGACGAGGGCCACGGCTTCAGCAAGCTCGACAATCGCATCGAGGCCTACTCGGAAATCGCGGACTTCCTCGACGAGCACGTGTAGACGGGCGGTTGACTTCCTCCCCGCCCTAACCGGCGACTTTCTCCTCGCACTCCCGAACCGCTACCCGCTCAGACCCAGCTTCGCCGGCGGTCGGCCCCGCGCCACACGGTAAGATTCGGCGTTCTCGGGATCGTCCGAACGCCTCCTCTCGTTCCTGAACGACCATCCGTCGACGAGCGAGCGCGTCGCCAGGCTGCGAGGCGGCGTCGGGTGACGCGAGTCCCGCTCGATCGACGTCGTTACCCGATCACGCCGGTCTTGCGTGCGACCTCGCGGGCGGCGCCTTCGTCCATGCCGTCGCCGAGAATCGTGTAGCGATCGCGGATCTCGTGACAGGTGGTGAGCGATTCGACGACGGTTTCGTCGTCGATGCCGAGTTCGGCCGCCGTCGTCGGCGCGTCGATGCTGTCGAGCGCGTCGCGGATGTCGAGCCAGAAGCCCGACTCCCCGCCGTGGAGGTACGCCGTCATGATCGCGCCGACGCCGACCTGGTGGCCGTGTAGCGCGGCGTTCGGCGCCAGGCGGTCGAGCTGGTGGGAAAAGAGGTGTTCGGCGCCGCTGGCCGGCCGCGAGGAGTCGGCGATCGACATCGCGACGCCCGAGGAGACGAGCGCCTTCGTGACGATCCAGGCCGCCTCCTCGAGGCCGGGTCGGACCGAGTCGGCGTTGTCGACCAGGATTTCGGCGGTCATCTCCGAGAGCGCGCCGGCGAACCCGGAGTACTCGACGTTCTTCAGCCGGTGGGCGAGGCGCCAGTCCATCACGGCGGTGTAGTTCGAGATGATGTCCGCACAGCCGGCGGTCGTGAGTCGCCACGGGGCGTCGGCCAGGATCGCGGTGTCGGCGACGACGGCCAGCGGCGGTTTGGCGGCGACGCTGTGGCGCGTGTCGCCGTCCGGCACCGAACCGCGGTTGGAGACGATACCGTCGTGACTGGCGGCGGTCGGGACCGAGAGGAATCCCATCGAGCAGTGGTCGCTGACCATCTTCGCGATGTCGATGGCCTTCCCGCCGCCGACCCCGACGAGGTAGTCGGCCTCCTCGGCCTCGACGGTCTCGATCACCCGTTCGACGGCGTCGAACGAGGCCGTCTCGACGGTCACCACGGCGGGATCGACGCCGGCGGCCTCGAAGTCGGCCGCGATCGGGTCCGCCGCCACCTCGCGGGGCGTCGGGCTCGTCACCAAGAGTGGCCGCCCCGTGAGGTGCAGTTCCTCGACGACGGGGACGACTTCGTCGACGACGCCGTGGCCCACGACGACGTTCCGTGGAAGACGAATCCACGTGGACTTATCGAACATACCGCCACAGAGTCACCCCTGGATTAAACGTGTTTCCGCTCGGGGACGGTTTCCTGCGCCGCTGTCGGTGCGTGCCCCGCCGTCGGCAACGAGCCGACGACCGGCCGGTCGAAAGATGTACCTCGCTGTGGAAACTCGCTGGGACCGAGGAAGTTTCCGTGCCAGACGACCCGGACCGATCGGCGATCAGCGACGAACTGGACGTCCCCGACACACCGCCGGATCCCGAGGAGACTGCCCACGTCGTTCCCGACGAGGACCTCCGGTATCCGGAATTCACCTTCGAGGAGGGCTCGATGGCGCCGAACGGCGCGTTCGACCTCGAACGGTCGCTCGACCGCGAGGGAATGCGCGAGTGGCTCGACGAGCTTCGGGGCGGACTCGGGAGTCACGACGTCGGCGTCTCGACGGCCTCGGACGCCGCCATCTTCGGCGTCGGCGCCGGCGACGTCTCCGTCTCGTTCGACCCCGACGAGGACCACCGGGGTCGCCTCGAGTTCACGTTCTCCATCGACGCCAAGCTGATGACGTTCTCCGACGACCCGAACGAGCGACGGGCCGGTTCTCGCGGCGGCGAGGGCTTCATTCCCCTCGAAATGCTGACGACCGATCGGGAGCCGGAGAGCTTCCGCTGTTACAACTGGATCGACGACCCGATCGATCGGGAGTGAGCGATCGGACGGGTTCTCTCGGGACGCCCGCTCGCGGATCCGCCGGCGTCACTCCGCCGTATTCACTTCCGACGACGCCGGAACCGGCGACTCCCACGCCAGAATCGCGAGCGAACCGACGATCAGGACGCCGCCGGCGAGCGAGATGGCGTACATCGGCGAGATCAGGTCCGAGAGCACGCCGCTGCCGAGCTGGAACGGGATGACCGTGACGGCACTCACCATCGCCATGGCGGAGAGGACGGTCGCGCGTCCCAGCGTCTCCACGCGATCGTTGACGTACTGGCCGGCGAGCACGCGCGTCGGCTCGACGGCCGCCCAGCCGACGAAGAGGGCGACGAACGCCAGCGCGGGGACGACGCTCATCGAGACGAGCAACCCGCCGACGAGCAGCGGGACGGCGACGAACCAACCCCGCAGCCCGACCCGGTCGCGGATGGCGCCGATCCGGTAGGTGACGGCCGCCGAGACGAGGCTGATCGCGGCGTAGTAGCCGCCGAGCAGGGTCTCGACGTTGTCCGCACCGATCGAGAGGGTGTACGTGTCGACGGTCGGCAGGGGAACGACGAGCGCGACACCCGGGTCGAGGTCCGTGAGGACGTCCTCGAAGACCGGCTGGAGGAAGATGAAGACGAGGTAGGTGATCGCCGAGAAGAGGACGAAGTAGTAGAGGATGAACGACCGCAGTTTGCGCTGGCCGACGGCGGCCGTGACGACGTCCAGGGCCTCCCGTATGCCCATCTCGCTGGAGTCACTCTCCTCGTAGGTCTTCGGTTCATCGAGGGTAACGATCACCACCATACCGAGGCCGGTGAACAGGGCAGCGGCGAGGAACGGAAACGACAGGTCGATTCCGCCGAGGTAGCCGCCGACGAGCGAGGCGCCGACGCCGGCCGTCAGGGCGACCGACTGGCCGCGCCCGCGAACCCGGGTGAACGCCTTCGTATCGTCGGTGTCGGCGAGCGTCTCGTAGACCCAGGCGTCCTCGGTTCCCGACCGGAAGTTGTACCCGAGCGACCAGCAGACGAAGAGAAACGCGAACGCGACGAACGAACTCGCCAGTGCGATCCCGACCAGCGTGGCTGTGATGAGCGCAGAACCCACCAGCAAGCTGTTCCGCCGGCCGATTCGGTCGCCGACGTAGCCGGTCGGCACCTCGCCGAGAACCGTCGTCAGGTTGTACAGCGCCTCTATGATAACGATGTGCGTGAACGACAGTCCCTGGGAGAGAAAGTAGAGGTACATGATCGGCCGGTAGAATT
>SLIS01000350.1 GCA_007135505.1 Halovivax sp. | reverse complement strand
TGTCGAGCATGCGGGCGTCGACGTCCTCGCGGCCGGCGCCGTGGAATGTCCCCTCGCGGCCGTCCATCGCCTCGACGACGTGCGGACGGACGGTTTCCTCGATGCTGGTGTCGTAGAGGTAGCCCGACCCGCCGCAGTACTCGCACGGCTCCTCGCCGTCGTCGGCCAGCTGGGTTCCACTGCCGCCACACTCTCGGCAGGGCCACTCCGTCTGGGGGATGTCGCGCTCGAGCTTGCGGTAGCGGCCGTAGACGAACGCGGGGTTGATCTGGCGGTCGACGGCGTGGCGGGTCACGGACTCGTCGTCCTCGAGCACCGCGAGCGGGTCGAACGCCGAGAGGTCGAGTACGGCGAGGACGTCCGGCCGTTCGAAGTTCACCTCGGCGCCGGTCCGGGCCCCGACGCGCCGTCCGACCTCCCGGTTCACCTCGCGCTTCAACGGTTCGCCGGCGTCGGGGTCGAGACCGGCGTCCTCGCGCAGCAGGCGGTCGTTCTCCTCGTACAGCGGCGGGACGACCGTCCCGACCTGGTAGGTCGAAAAGTCGATCCCCTCGAGCGTCTCGCAGACGGCGTCGGCCAGCGCGTCGAACGTCCCGCAGTACCCCTCACAGACCCAGCACTCAGCGGGCTCGACGGACTCGTAGGGGACGTCCTCGAGCAGGGCGTTCGTGGTCCGCAGCGCCCGGCCGCGCTCGTCGTTGCGCAGCCCGAAGCTCCGGTCCGCGAACGGCCGACCGAGACAGGCGTCACAGACGGGACCGCTCGCGAGGAGGTCGGCCGCCGCATCCGTGAGACTCATTGGCCCTACGTCGGGGCGGCGGCCCTAACACGCTTTCCATTCGGGGCGTCGGAGGATCGTCCGTCGACGAACCCAACGCTTTCACCCGTTCTAAATCACCGCGTTGGATCACCGTTTTCAAGGTCTACGACCACGTGGTATACCTATGCACGATTCGGATCGCTCTCGCCGGGCCTTTCTCGCCACGGCCGGGGGCGGGCTCCTGGCGGCCCTCGCGGGCTGTGCCGAACCCGGCTCCCAGCGCCGAGCGGGGCGGGGCAGTTCCTCGCTCTCGAGCGACATCGACTACGACGAGCGGGCCGACGGCTCGGTCTACACGGAGATATACGAGTCCATCATCGACTCCGTGACGATGGTGACGGTCACCGGCATCGAGGATCCGATGACCGGCACCGAAGGTGAGGGCCAGGGCTCGGCGTTCGCGTACGACGACTACCTGATCACCAACGAACACGTCGTCTGGGACGGCGACACGATCGAGCTCCAGTACACCAACGGCGACTGGACGCGGGCCGATGTCGTCGGCACGGACGTCTACAGCGACCTGGCCGTCCTCGACGTCGAGCACCGGCCGGCGGTAGCCGAACCGCTGTCGTTTACGGACGTCCTCCCCACGGTCGGCCAGGAAGTCCTCGCCGTCGGCAATCCGTTCGGCCTCGAGGGCTCGATGTCCCGGGGAATCGTCAGCGGCGTCAATCGGTCGTTGCCAGGACCCGCCCAGTACGACATTCCGAACGTCGTCCAGACCGACGCGGGCGTCAATCCCGGCAACAGCGGCGGTCCGCTGATCGACATGGAGGGCAACGTCGTCGGGGTCATCAACGCCGGCATCGCCGAGGGCGTCGGGTTCGCGATCTCGTCGGCGCTCGCCTCGCGGGTCGTACCGAGCCTGATCGAGGTCGGCGAGTACGAACACTCCCGGATCGGCATCCAGCTTCGCGAGGTCGGCCCCGCCGTCGCCAGCGCGAACGACCTCGAGGAGGCGACGGGCATCATCGTCGTCGAGGTCGATCCGGACGGTCCCGCCGCCGACGCGCTCCAGGGGAGCCCCGACACAGCGGTCCAGGACGGTGGTCAGGTCCCGGTCGGCGGCGACGTCATCGTCGGACTGGAAGGCGAACCGATACCGGACCAGCACGCCCTCTCTCGCGTCCTCGCCCTCCAGACCAGCCCGGGCGACGTCGTCGAGTACGAGATCATCCGCGACGGGGAGCAACAGACGGTGACGTCGGAACTCGGCGCGCGACCGACCGATCCGCCACGGGGCTACTGATCCCAGTCGAACGCCGTATCCGCCACGTCCTGCTTCGTTTCGACTCGTTTCACCCATCGGTTCGTCGAACCGTTCGAGCCGTTTCACACGATGGCCGGGCCTGCCGTCAGACCGCCCTTCGTAGCCATTGCCTTCGGAGCCCGTCGCACCCCTTCATCGCCCCCTGCAGCGAGTAAGTGACGTGTTGTACGCCTGTAACGACAGGCTAACAATAGCCTGTATCGACGTAGAGATCTTTCCAGGAAACCCCCATGAGTGACGCACCCGACACCTCGTTCGGCCGGCTAACCAGCGATGAACCGACCGGTTCGCACACACCGCGCTCCCACGACAGCCCCGTCCCGCGAGGCGGCGGCCCCGCCACCAGTTGAGCATGCAGCGCACGTCGATCACGGCCGTCTCCTTCTGGGCTGGCGCGCTGTTACCGTTCGTCTACTTACCGCTGCTCGTCACCGGCGTCGACTCCGGAACCCGATTTAGCCTGCTCGTCGGCCTGCTCGGCCTCAACGCCGCGGCGCTCGTCCTCGGTCACGAGTATCCCGAGTCCCGGCCGCGATAATCGATCCTGTCTACGCGTTTCGAACCTGTCGCAACACGTCGGGCGCCGCTTCCAGCGCCTCGTCTAACGCCTCGACCTCCGGACCGCCGCCCTGGGCGAAGTCCGGCGGTCCGCCACCGCCGCCGCCGACCCTCGCGGCGAGTTCGCCGACGACCTCGCCGGCGTTGACTCCGGCGCCGTCGGGGGCGGCGACGATGAACTGCGCGCCGTCGAGCCCGCTTCCGAGGACGGCGATCCGCCCCTCCTTCGCGAACGCGCTCGCCGTCGCGCGAAGCTCGTCGACCTCGGCGTCGATGCGCTGGATGACGGCCGTGGTTTCGCCGATCTCGACTTCCTCGGCGTCGTCGGTGTTGCCGGCACGAGCCGTCGCGAGCTGTTCTTCGAGTTCTTCGATACGTTTGCCGCGGTCCTTCCAGGCCTCGAAGAAGCGTTCGGCCGTCTCGGGGACCTCCGGCGGGTCGACGTCCAGGACCTCGGCTGCCTCGTAGAGCGCGTTCTCGACGTCCTGGGTGGACTCGATGGCCGCCTCACCGGCTGCGAAGGTGAGCCGTTCGACGCCGTCCTGAACGCGCTCGGTCGAGCGAATCTTGATCGTCCCGATGTCGCCCGTCCGGGCGACGTGCGTGCCGCCGCAGGCCTGGACGTCCTCCCCGACGTGGATCAGTCGGATGTTCGTCCCCGGCGGAATGCCGCCCTGGTAGAGGTCGAACCCGTATTCGGCCTCGGCCTCGTTGCGATGGGGCCACTCCTGAGTGACCGGGACGTTCGCCATGACGAGGTCGTTGGCGACGCGTTCGATCGCCTCGACCTCCGCCCGGGAGATGCGGTCGTAGTGGCGGACGTCGAGCCGGGCGGAGTCGGTCCCCTTCTGGGCGCCGGCCTGGCGGATGTGCTCGCCCAGGACGTCCCGCGCGGCGTGGCCGACGATGTGAGTCGCCGTGTGGTGACGCATCAGCTGTTGCCGGCGATCGGCGTCGATCCGGCCGGTGACGAACTCGCCTTTGCCGAGATCGCCGTCGACTCGATGGAGGATGACGCCGTCTTCATCCTGGACGTCGCGCACCTCGACGGTCGTCTCGTCGGACGAGAGGGTTCCCCGGTCGGCCGGTTGGCCGCCACCCTCGGGGTAGAACAGGGTCCCGTCGAGGACGACGTCGTACCCGTCCTCGCGCTCGAAGACGTCGAGGACGACCGCCTCGAACTGGGTGCGCTCCTGGTCGTCGTAGTAGCGCTTTTCCGTTTCGGGGAGGTCGCCGAAGCGGGCCTCCGCACCGCTCGTCTCCGCCTCACGTGCGCTCTCCTCGTCGTGGCGGGAGGCGACCAGCCCGTAGAAGTCGTCGGGGACGTCCACGTCGGCGCCCGCCTCGGCGGCGATCTCTTCGACCATGTCCGGCTGGATGCCGTGGGAGTCGTAGAGTTCGATCAACTCCTCGGTCGGGATCGCCTCGTCGCGCTCGGCGTACTCCTGGGCCATGTCCTGGACGCGTCGGCCGCCGCGTTCGAGCGTCTCGCGGTACTTCTCGACCTCGGTCCGGACGATGTCGCGGATGGTGTCGCGGTTCTCGTAGCCAAGTCGGTCGGCCTGCATGTCGACGAGTTCGTCGAGCGGGGCGTCGACGCCGACGGTGTTACAGAGCCGCTTCGTCCGTCGGAGTACCATTCGAGCGAGGTAGCCCGTGGCGACGTTCGAGGGAACGATGCCATCCCCGAACATGTACGCGAGGGTTCGGCAGTGGTCGGCGATGGCGTAGATCGACTCCAGCGGCTCGACCAGGTCTCGCAGTTCGTCCGCGTCCACCCCGAGTTCGGCCGCGATCTCGCCGCGTGCGGCCTCGACGTCGTCGACGTCGTCGATGTCTAAGTTGCCGGAGAGGCGCGCGGCGTCGGCGACGATCGCCGCCTCCTCGTCCGCGTACGAGAGCCCGACGTTGTCCTTGAGGAAGTCGATCATCTCCGGGTAGATCGCCTCGTAGATCGTCGGCGTCCCCTGGCTCATCCAGGTCCAGCGCTCGAGCCCGTAGCCGGTGTCGACGACGTAGGTGTCCATGTACGAGTAGGTGTTCCCGTCCTTGAGCTCGTACTCGCCGTCGGGATCGAGTTCCATGCACATGAAGACCAGCGTCGCCAGTTCGAGGCCCTTGTAGATGACCTCGATCGCGGGTCCGGCGTTACCGCCGCCGACCCACGGATCCTCGATGTAGGTGACGTCGTCGATGTCGGCACCCATCGAGTCGAGGAACTCGTCGCAGAGTTCGACGGTGCGATCCTTCCAGTAGACCTCGCCCTCGAAGGCGTACTGGTCCGGATCCTCGACGTCCTCGCGGACGTTGAACGCGTGGTGGGCCATCATCTCGAAGGCCATCGTGTGTCGGCCCGTCTTGCCCACGTTGTCGATGTCCTGCATCCGGATGGACGGCTGGCTGATCGTCAGCGGGTTCGCCGGCGGCGGCGTCCGGCCGGAGGTCACCAGCGGCTGAAAGTCGTAGATCGACGCCTGGGTCAGCAAGACGTCGTCGCGCCAGCGGTTCGCCGCGACGGGATACGGATCGATCCGCTCGTGGCCGTGCGCTTCGAAGAACGAGAGGAACGCCTCCCGCATGGCTTCGAGGGTGTACTCCTCGTCGAATCCGGGATCGTCGATGAAATCGTAGGTCGCACACGGCGGTTCCCCACACGTCTCGCGGTCCGGGTCGCGCGTCCAGAAGTGATTGCCACACGAGACACACTCCACCCGCTCGAATCCCTCCTCGTCGAAGTACGCCAGACGATACTCCTCCTCGAGGTCGCTCATTGTCCGGTGTTGGCGCTGGAGCGGGTAAAACAGTTCCGCAACGGCCGCCCGTCGGCAAATTCGGACGGCGGGGCGGTAGGCAGTTCTGGGCCGTCGGAACCGGCGTGACCCAGCCGCCGATACGTGTCACGAGGCTGGTCGGTCGGCCTCCACTAGCTACAATACAGTGGGATTACAACGTTCAAAACGAACGTATACCGATCCGAATAATCGATGGCGAAAACTATCGTCTACGTCGCTGCGTCGACCGACGCGGCCACGGCGGGTGCCGCGACCCTCGAAGCGACGGCGTCATCGCTCGACGTAGTCACAGCGACCGACGCGGAAGCGGTGGAGGCGCGCGCCGGGACCGCCGACTGTATCGTCTTCGCGGAGACGCCGACGACGCCCGCTGGCGCGACGGTCCTCGAGGTCATCGAGGCGGCGGCCGGGACCCCGCTCGTCCTGTACACGGACTCGGCCTTCGACCCGACGATGGCCCGCGCGACCGACGGAATCGACGGCTACGTCCGGTCGGACGAACCCGGGGCCGTTTCCCACCTGGCCGACGAGATTCACTGGATCTGCGACGGCGACGCGACGGCCGACCGGGCGGCTGGAGGCGATACGGACGCGCTTGCACTGACGAACGCACTCCTCGAGTGTTCCGACCGCCGCCGGGCGGCCAGGCTAATCGTCGAGGCGATCGACGACCTGGAGCCGGTCGAACACGCCTGGGTCGCCGAGCGTCCCGACGACGGCTGGTCGATCCTGGCCCGAAGCGACGCGAATCCGCCGGGGCTGGATGCGGATACGCGCCCGGACGACGACGAGCTGGCGGCACTAACCGCCGAACTCGCGCCCGATATGGATGCCCGGTCGCCGGCCGTAGAGCAGGCTATCACGCCGGAACGGACGGCGACAACGCGCACCGCCGTTGCGATCCCCGTCTCCGAGACGGCGGTCCTCCAGGCCGACTGGGAGGGCACGACCGGCGACGGGACCCTCGATCGGATCGAGTGGCTGGCAACGATCCTGTCGACGACGTTCGCCCGTCTGAAACGCGAGCGCCGGCACGAACGCGCCGCCGACCAGCTCGCGACCGGCTACCAGCGAGCGGCGGCGAGGGCCGGACGCCTCGAGACCGAGCGCGACCGATTCGAGTCGTGGTTTGACGCACTGTCGGATCCGGTGCTCGCCTACGCCGTCGAGGACGGGCAGGCGGTGTGTGCGGCCGTCAGCGACGGCTTCGAATCGACGTTCGGGGTCGACCGCGACCGCGTCCGCGGCGTGCCAGTGACGGCCGTTCTCGGTGCGCTCGACGCCAGCACGGACGGGACGACCGTCGACGAGCGCCTGACCGCGGCGATGGCGAAGTCCGTGGTCGACGACCCGATCGACTGGCGATGCGAGACGGCCCAGGGCCCGATGGCGATGGAACTCGCGGTCACACCGGTCTACGACGGCGACTCGGCCGACGAACTCGCAGCGGCTGACGCCCCCGCCGGCCTGGTGTATCTACACGCCGTCACCGACGAACGCCGTT
>SLIS01000035.1 GCA_007135505.1 Halovivax sp. | reverse complement strand
GTTCCTGCTAAAGGACGAGGGACGGAATCCGACGGGAACCTTCAAGGATCGCGGCGCGTCGATGGCCGTCACGGCCGCGACCCAGCACGGGGCGACCGACGTCGTCCTCCACTCGGCCGGCAACGCCGGGCAGGCGGCCGCGTCTTATGCGGGGCGCGCCGGCCTCGACGCGCACGTCTTCTTGCCGTCTCGGTCGAGCTTCACGACGAAGGCGATGGTGAACGTCCACGCCGGGGATCTGACCGTCAGTGGCGGTCGAATCGGCGACGCCGCGGCGGCCGCTGCCGACGCCCAGGCCGAACACGACGACTGGTACTCGCTGGCGTCGTTCGTAACGCCGTACCGACACGAGGGAAAGAAGACGATGCTGTACGAACTGATCGAGCAGCTAGCGTGGACGGTTCCCGACGCGATCGTTTACCCGACCGGCGGCGGCGTCGGCCTCGTCGGCATGTACAAGGCCGCGCTCGAGTGGGAGCGGCTAGGATTGATCGACGAGGTCCCCGCGTTCTACGCCGCCCAGGCGACCGGCTGTGCACCGATCGTCGAGGCGTTCGAGGCCGGCCGCAACGAACACGAGCCCGTCGAGCATCCGGACACGATCTGCGGCGGGATCGAAATTCCGGACCCGGGCGCCAGCCGGTGGATTCTGGAAGCGCTGCGAGAGACCGATGGCGGCGCCGTCGCCACCGACGACAGCGAAATCTTAGACGCCGCGATCGCCGTCGCCCAGCACGAGGGCCTCGAGATGGCGCCGACTTGCGCGGCTGCCGCCAGCGGCGCGTGGGCGCTCGCGGAACGGGGCGAATTCGACGAGAACGACACGGTGGTGGTCGTCAACACCGGATCCGGAAACAAAGACGCCGATGTCCTGCGTAGCCACCTGATGGGCCAGGGGATCTAGCAGTATCGAACGGGAGCCGATACCACCGTCGGCTACGGGCTACCAGCGTCGTCCCGAAGGTCGCTTCGTCCGAGGGCCGTCATCCAACCGATCGGCCGGTGAAACACAGGTACACAGAAGTATCGACGTCGCATCGCAGCCAGAAAAGCGGAATAGACTCGTCGCGTAGCGTCGGTTCCCCCTACGTGTCCTCGGTCTCGCCCTTCGGATCGTCCTCCGGTGGACTGTCATCGGCCTCGTCGGGGCCTCCCGGCCGCTCCTCGTCGGCGTGTCCCGGTGAGTCGATGCCGGCAAGGCCCTGGGCGATTTCGGCGACTTCGGGGCCGGCCAGCTCCGAGGCGTTCGTGCGTAGCTCCTCGAGTTGATCGACGTCGACACCAGCGGCCTCGGCGCGCGTCTCGGCGTCGGTGACCGACTGGTTGAACGAATCGAGCTGAACGGCGAGTCGCAGTAGCTGGGCCTGCCTTGCTGGTTCCGGACGGTCGTCGGATGCGTTATCGAGGCTGTCGGCGCGGGCCTCCAGGTCATCGTATTCGGCTTCGAGTTCGTCGATTCGGTCCTGGATGACCTGCTCTCTGTCCGCCGCCTGGTCGAACGAGGCGCCGAACATTCCCCGGTCGACCTCGCCGCTCGTCTGGGCAGCGCTGACTTGCATGAATGAACCGATCTCGTCGCCCATCTCGGTGTCAGATTCGTTCGTCTCGCCTTCGATCGACGGCTCGACGACCGCGACCACGCCCATCGAGACGAGCGTGAGCGTACAGACGAGGAGCGTCCCTACGACGACCAGTCGGAACCCGTTCATCGTCCTGCCATAGCAGCTACCCCCAATAAAAGGTAAACCTTCGTTCGAACGGTTCAAGACCGTTCGACGCCCGGACTGGCGGCGAAAAACGATTCGAACGATGGGCGATGGACTCGCTCGGCGACGTCGATCGACCGTCGATCCGGCGTACGGGAGACTTCGCTGATTGTCCTTCCACGTAAAAGTACTCGCACAACGGTTATCCGTCGACGGTTCCTGTTACCACATAGCATGTTCGAGCGGTTCTCGAAGAGCTACTACCTGGGTCGCCTCTACGTGACCCCCACCGACGGAGACCAGGTCGAGATGGAGTACGCCCAGCACGAACGGGTAAACGAGCAACTGTACGCCACCGGCGAGGGAGCCGAGCGGCTCGACACGCCGCTCGTGATGAAACTCGACGCCCAGCATTTCCCGGTCCACGGCAGCGAGTCGATCCCGACGAACACGCTCGCCGTCCCCGAATCCATACTCGAGAGTACGGACGTTTCGAATCCGCCGACGATATCGTCGGTCTTCCTTGCGAATCGTGAGCGAGCCAGACAGCTTCTCCAGTACGCCGGCTGGGATCCCGATCGGCCGATGGACGCCGGCGAAACGGACTGGGATACGACCGTAGGCGGGTGAGCGGCGGAGCGGAGCAGGGCGCTCGCAGGGCCGGCTGGCGGGTTCGCAGGCGGCTCCGTCGACGGGGACGGCGCCGAGCGTCGGAACCTAAAAGTAGCCGCGCTTCCCGGATTCGATCGATGTCGAGGCTCGACGAGTGGCTCGGCCGCGCGCCGTTGAAAGAGCGGATCGCGGAACTCGAATCGGAGCTGGAGCGCCAGCGCGAGCGCTACGAGGCCGAAACCGAGCGGCGAAGGGAAGCCGTCAGGGAGCGCCAGAACGCCCAGGAGACGGTCAACCGGCTCGAGGACCGGATCGCCCAGCTCGAGGGCGAACTGGAGCGAGACGCGGCGGCCGACCGATCGCTCGAGTTCCGGCGTCGCAAGACGCTCCACGGGGAGCGAGCGACCGCCGTGATCGACCGGCTCTGCTCGCTTCGATCGGATCCCGAATCCGTCCTCACCGCGTCGGTCGAGCCCGGGGCGGTACCCGCCCCCGTCGAGTCGATCCTCGGCGAGCGAGCGCGACTCGTCGCCGACGCCGCGCCCTGTCTCGTCGTCGCAGACGACGCGGGGATCGTCTCCGTCGCGCTGGATTCGCCGCTGGAACCGGCGGTCGAGCCGACCTGGGCCGACCGGCCACAGCTGGATCGCGGGTGGTTCCGCCCGCGGGGACCGCACCTCCTGGCGCTCGTTCGAGCCGACCTGTTCGCCATGGGGCGGTACGACGGGACCGAACGGACGGACTACGTCGGCTTCGAGAGCGACGTGAAGGGCGCCCACTCGAAGGGCGGTTTCTCGCAGGGGCGCTTCGAACGCATCCGCGAGGGCCAGATCGACGACCACCTCGAACGGTGCCGCGACGCCATCGTCGACGGCAGGCGGGAGCCGAGCGAGGAGCCGCTCTACCTCGTCGGCCAGCGCGACGCCATCGACGAACTCGCCGGCGATCTCGACGTCGGTCCGGACGCGACCGCGGCGGTCGACGCCACTGGCGATCCCGAGGACGCGCTCGAAGACGCGGTGCACTCGTTCTGGGCCACCGAGTTGCTGGTCGTCTAGTAGAGACCCCCGACCGACTCCGACCATACCTAACGGCGACCGTGCGCTGGCGTCGATCGCCGCGGTCGCCCCTTCTCGAACGATTAAGTACCGGGTCCACCTTGTCCCGGTATGCGCGTAACGATCCTCGCACACGAACAGTTCCCCGACCGGGCCAAGACCGCCCAGGGGATCCTTCGGTACGCAGATTACGACGTCGCCGCCGTCCTCGATCGCGACCGAGCCGGCGAGCGCGTCGCGACGCACGTTCCCGACGTCCAGGACGCTCCGATCGTCGCCGGGATGGACCACGTCGACGAGCCGGTCGACGCGCTGGTGATCGGCATCGCCCCGATCGGCGGCGGGTTCGAGGAATCCTGGCGGCCGGACGTCCGTGCCGCGCTCGAACGCGGCTGTGACGTGATCTCCGGACTGCACTACTTCCTGGCCGACGACGAGGAGTTCGCCAGTCTCGCCGCGGCGAACGACTGCGACCTGTGGGACGTCAGGAAACCGCACGACGACCTCACGGTCAGCGAGGGTGTCGCCGCCGACGTCGACGCCGAGGTCGTCTGCACGGTCGGTACGGACTGCTCGGTTGGCAAGATGACGGCGACGATGGAACTCGTCGAAGCCGCCCGCGGTGCGGGGTACGACGCAGCTGCCATCCCGACCGGCCAGACGGGGATCGTGATCGAGGGGTGGGGTAACCCGATCGATCGGGTCGTCAGCGACTTCACCGCCGGCGCCGTCGAGGAGATGATCCTGGAGAAAGGCGACGAGCACGACCTCCTGATCGTCGAGGGGCAGGGCAGCATCGTTCACCCCGCCTACTCCGCGGTCACCTGCGGCATCCTCCACGGCTCGATGGCCGACCGGCTCGTCCTCTGTCACGACGACGGTCGCGAACGGGTCCACGGCTACGAGTCGTTCGCCCTCCCGTCGATTCCGACCTACGTCGATCTCTACGAGTCACTCTCGGCCCCGGTTCGTGAGAGCGAGGTCGTCGCGGGCATGCTGAACACGTCCGACCTCGACGGCGAGGAGACCGCCCGCGAGGCGCTCACAGCGTTCGAGGACGAACTCGGGAAACCGGCCACGGACCCGATCCGCTTCGACGCCGCCGAGGTCCTGGAGGCGATCGTATGAGCCTCGAGACGAGTTTCGAGCGCGTGTCGCTCCCGCTCGAGTTTCCGTTCACGATCTCGCGCGGCACGACCACCGAAACCGAGAACGTGATCGTCCGGATCGAGGACGACGACGGCACCGTCGGGATCGGCGGCGCCGGTCCGTCGAGTCACTACGGCGAGTCCGCAGACACCGTCGAGGCCGTCCTGCCCGACCTGCTCGCAGTCGTCGAGGACGTCGGCGATCCGGACCAGCTGGCCCGTATCGAACGCCGAATGCGCGAGACGATCGAGGACAATCCGGCCGCCCGTTGTGCGGTAAGCATCGCCCTCCACGATCTCGTCTGCAAGCGCCTCGGCGTACCGCTGTACCGGTACTGGGGACTGGACCCCGCAGAGACGGTCGAGTCGTCCTACACCATCGGCATCGACGACACCGAGACCATGCGCGAGAAGACGGAGATCGCCATCGCCCGCGGTCACGGAACGCTCAAGGTGAAACTCGGCACGGACCGTGACGTCGAGATCGTCGAGACCATCCGCGAGGTAGCCCCGGACGCCCGCCTCTACGTCGACGCCAACGAGGCCTGGACGCCGAAGGAGGCCGTCCGGACGATCGACGAACTCGCCGCCTACGAGCTGGCGTTCGTCGAACAACCCGTCCCCGCCGAGAATCCCGAAGGGCTCCGATACGTCTACGAGCACGCCGCCCTCCCGATCGCGGCCGACGAGTCGCTGATCGCGGTCGAGGACGTCCCCCGGGTGGCCGACCGCTGTGACGTCGCCAACCTGAAACTCATGAAGTGTGGCGGCCTGCGCGAGGCCCGACGGATCGTCCACGCCGCCAGGGCCCACGGCCTCGAGGTGATGTGTGGCTGCATGTCCGAGTCGAACGCCTCGATCGCCGCCGCCTGTCACCTCGCACCGCTGCTCGACTACGCCGACCTCGACGGCTCGCTCCTCCTGGACGAAGACCCCTTCGACGGCGTACCGATGCCGGGTGGACGCATCGACCTCGAGAGCGCCGATCGGGCCGGAACCGGCGTCACGGAGCGGTAGACGGCCGGTCCGATCGGACGACCGGTTCGAGTGCGACGACACCGAGATTTATACCGTTCCGACCGGAAGCAGGCAGTGATGAGCGAGCTGACAGCTGACCTGGAAGCGGCGTACGCAGACGCCGGCTACGACGTGAGTGAGGTGACACAGAACCGCGATCTCGTCCGGATCGTCCTCGCCGAGGAGGCCGAGGCGGAGTCGGTGCGGGAGATCGCGACCGACGTGCTAGACGAAGACCCCAGATTCGGCGTGGACGTCTCGACGGAGTCGGTCGACGGCCACGACGGAATCAGCACCGTCGTCTCGTTTCGAACGGCCTGACGCGACGGCGATCTCGCCGAACTGGATCGGCCAAACGACGTACCGAATCGATCGGACGACCTCAGCCGAGGTCCTCGTCTCGTTCTGACTCCCGAAGGATGAACGGACCCATCGCGAGCGTCCGCTTCGCCACGCTCGCGATGCGCAGAATGAACGCGATGAAGACGACGAACGGAGCGATCCCGACGACGAATCCAGCGCTCGTCAGCCAGACCAGGTTGTCGACGCCGAGCGTCGATCCCGGGAGTGCCTGGGCGTCGACGTACATGATCATCACCGCCATCACGATCAGTGCCGGGACCGAGATGTACAGCAGTGCTCGCGAGAGCTTGATCAACTCCCACTGGAAGTAAAGCGTCTTGAAGTGCTCGCGGGCCGGGCCGAAGAACTTCAACGTCTCGATCACGTGGTCGATCTTCTCCGAGGCCTCGTCCGAAAACGCGTCCGCGTGATCGGCCCGGATCTTCCGGGCGTCGTAGATCTTCCGGGAGTAGTTGTAGTTGAGCGCGTTCCAGATGACCGCGAACGTCCCGAACTGCGCGTCCTCCAGGCCCGACTTGACCGACTGGGCGTTTCCGGTAACGTCATCGACGTAGTCGGTGATCGCCGTCCGGAGCTCCTCGTCGCGTTCGTCTTCTACCGCCGATTCGAGTTCATTGGCCCGTTCCTCGATCCCGTCGACGAGTTCGTAGAGGAACGCGGCCGGTTCCGGTGGACTCACGTCCTCCTCGATCGTCCCTTCGACGTCCTGCTGGAAGGCCATCGACGCTTGCATCCGTTCGCGCTGGTCGCCGATCGCACCCAACTCCTGGGAGAGCACGAGCTGGTTGATCGTAACCACGATGGACGTGCCGGTGATGATCGCCCCGATGAACGCCGAGAAGAGGAACTCGAGACCGTCCTGGGCGGCGACGATCTCCCGGAGCGGCGAGAGGCCGACCAGACTCATCACCACGAGTACGACGAACACGACCGCCAGGATCGTCGCGGTCAGCGCCCACCGGTTCATCCGGAGGAGCAGGTATAGCCGTGGCCCCCCGAGCCGATCGCTCTCCTCGTTTGCGCTGGCTCCAGAATCCGACCCAGTCGCGGCCATTCTCACCGGGAGAAACCACGACCGGCCGTAAAATACCC
>SLIS01000050.1 GCA_007135505.1 Halovivax sp. | reverse complement strand
CGGTGACGAGTTTCGCCCTGCCGGAGATCACCCAGGCGTTCCACGCCGACGGGCTCCAGCACACCATGTTCGGACTGGGGACGTCGACACTCGCCTCGCTGGTGTTCGTGGCGCTGTTCCTCGGGTTCGCCGTGAAGGTGCCGGTCGTCCCGTTCCACACCTGGCTGCCGGACGCCCACGTCGAGGCGCCGACGCCCGCGTCGGTGCTGCTCGCCGGGGTCCTGCTGAAGATGGGAACGTACGCCCTGTTGCGGTTCAACTTCACGATGTTCCCCGACCAGGTCGAGGCGTTCGCGATACCGATCGCCACCATCGCGGTGATCAGCGTGATCTACGGCGCGCTGCTCGCGCTCGCTCAGACCGACCTGAAACGCATCGTCGCGTACTCGTCGGTCTCCTCGATGGGCTACGTCATCCTCGGGCTCGTCGCGTTCACCCAGTTCGGCCTCGGCGGAGCAACCTTCCAGATGGTGAGCCACGGGCTGATCTCCGGGCTCATGTTCATGGCCGTCGGGGTCATCTACAACGCGACCCACACCCGGATGGTTTCGGACATGTCCGGACTCGCCTCGAAAATGCCGGTCGCAGTCTGGATCCTGATCGCCGGCGCGTTCGGCTACATGGGGCTGCCGCTGATGAGCGGGTTCTACGCCGAGTTCGCCATCTTCTACGGCGCGTTCGGCTCCGACCTGCTCACTAACGCACCGATCTTCACCGCGCTGGCGATGTTCGGCATCGTCATCGTCGCGGGCTACCTGCTGTTCGCGATCCAGCGGAGCCTGTTCGGGCCGTACGCACTCGAGACCGACTACGATATCGGGCGCGCGCCGGCACACGACGTGGCCCCGATGCTCGTCTTGCTCGGCCTGATCGTCACGCTCGGCGTCGCGCCGGAACTCATCTTCGGGATGATCACAGACGCCGTCGACCCGATCGTCGCGCTCCACGGAGGTGAGACCGCGTGATCGAGCCAGTCGCGCTCCCTGACGTCGCAGCACTCGCACCGGCGCTCGTGCTGGCGATCGCCGCGCTGATCGTCTTCACGCTCGACAGCATCAGTCCCGGCTCGACCGACCGATCGCTGCTGGCGGGCACGACCGCCGTCGGCGCGATCGTCTCGCTCACGGTGGGCGTCTGGTTCCTGCTCGCCGGAGTCGGGACGCCAGAACCCGACGGGTTCGGCGAGATCGGGCTCTTCAGCGACCAGCTCGTCGTCGATCAGCTTGCACTGTTCTTCATGATCGTTACGGCGATCGTCACCGCGCTGGTCGCGATCGCCAGCTACGACTACATGGACGGCCACGCCTACCAGGCGGAGTACTACTCGCTCGTCCTGCTGGCGGCGACCGGGATGGCGACGATGGCCGCCGCGAACAGTCTCGTGACGGTCTTCATCGCGATCGAACTCGCGAGCCTGCCGTCGTACGCGCTGGTGGCCATCCTCAAGGACAACCGCGGGAGCGTCGAGGCGGGGCTGAAGTACTTCCTGCTCGGTGCGCTCTCCTCGGCCATCCTGATCTACGGGATCAGCCTGGTCTACGGCGCTACCGGCGTCTTGCAGCTGGAGCTGATCGCCGACGTCATCACGGGCGAGACGGGCCAGCACGTCGTCACCGGCGAGGCTCACGACGTCACGGCCTACAACGGCCTGCTCGGTGTCGGCCTCCTGATGGTCCTCGGCGGCATCGCGTTCAAGATGGCGAGCGTGCCCTTCCACTTCTGGGCGCCCGAGGCCTACGAGGGTGCGCCGGCGCCGATCGCGGCGTTCCTCTCGTCGGCCTCGAAGGCCGCCGGCTTCGTCATCGCCATCCGCGTCTTCGCGGAGGCGTTCCCGATCGCCGAGACGGCGAGCGTCATCGGCTTCGACTGGACGCTAGCGTTCGCGATCCTGGCCGTCGTGACGATGACCGTCGGCAACTTCGCCGCCGCCGTCCAGACCAACGTCAAGCGGATGCTCGCGTACTCCTCCATCGGCCACGCCGGCTACGCCCTCATCGGCCTCGCCGGCGCCGGTGCCGGAGCGAGTGATCTCGTGCTCGGCGCGGCGCTGATGCACCTGTTCGTCTACGCGTTCATGAACACGGGTGCGTTCCTCTTCGTCGCCCTCGCGGAGTACTGGGGCGTCGGCCGGACCTTCGCCGACTACAACGGGCTCGGCCGTCGAGCGCCGATGGCTTGCCTGGCGCTGACTATCTTCATGTTCAGCCTGGCCGGCATCCCGCCGTTGAGCGGGTTCTGGAGCAAGTACATCCTGTTCGTGGGTGCGATCGAGGCCGAACTGCTGATCGTCGCCGCCGCGCTCGTGGTCAACAGCGCCCTCTCGCTGTACTACTACGCGCGCCTCGTCAAGGCCGTCTGGATCGAGGACCCGATCGTCGAACGCGAGTCGCTCGCCAAGCCGATCGGCCTCTACGCTGCGATCCTCCTGGCGGCCGTGATGACGGTCGCGATCCTGCCGGGCTTCGGTCCGATCGCCGAGGCCGCGATCGACGCGGCCGGCGCCATCCTGGCCTGATCCGGCACGATCGAGTGATTTTCTCGGCCACGGCACCGGTGTGGGCCGGATAGCTTTTACCGGCAAAGCGCGAAATCGCGAACATGCTTCGCCGGCTGGTCCTCGGCTGTGGCGACGTTGGAGAGCGCCTCCTCGAGTCGCTCGACGCCGGCGCCCCCTCGCTACGCTGTGTCGTCGACGACCAGGCGACCGTCGACCGGCTCCGCGACGCGGGGATTCCGGCTCAGGCCGGCGATCCGACCGATCGGTCGACACTCGCGGAGTTCGAGCCACCGCGGACCGTGATCGTCGCCGGCGACCGAACCGACCGGAACGTCCTGGCGGCCGAGCGCGCCCGGGAGCAGTTTCCCGACGCCAGGCTGATCGCCTACGCCGGCGGGAACGCCTCGGCGGCGTCGCTGAACCGACTCCGCGAGCGAGTCGACGACGTCGTCGATCCCTCCAGGGCCATCGCGAATCGCGTCCTCGATCGGGCCGCCAGTCCCGAGGCGGAGGCGGCCCGTCGCCTCCGGAGCGTGCTCGCGTCGATCGACGGCCGGCTCGCCGTGGTGACCCACGACAATCCCGACCCCGACGCGATCGCAAGCGCCAACGCCCTCGTCGATCTGGCCGAAGCGGTCGGGGTCGACGCCGACGCCTGTTACTACGGGGAGATCTCCCACCAGGAGAATCGGGCGATGGTCAACTTGCTCGAAATCGACCTCGAGAACCTGTCCGAACCGGACGACATCGACGGCTACGACGCGGTGGCTCTCGTCGATCACTCGCGTCCGGGAATCAACGACGGGCTGTCGCCGGACCTCGAGGTGGACATCGTCATCGACCATCACCCGCCGCGGGGGCCGGTCGCCGGTCGATTCGTCGACCTCCGGACGATAGCCGGGGCGACGAGCACCGTCCTGGCCGAGTACGTCGAACGGTTCGGTATCGAGTTCGACGTGCGGACGGCGACGGCGCTACTGTACGGAATCAGAGTCGACACGAACGACTTCACGAGAGAGACGTCGGCGCTCGATTTTCGGGCCGCAGCGTCGTTGCGCCCACACGTCGACGCCGACCTCTTAGAGCGGATCGAACAGCCGACGATCGACGGCGAGACGTTCGAGACGATCGCCCGGGCGATCAAGCGCCGGGTCCGCTTCGACGACGTCGTCGTCGCCAGCGCCGGATCGATCGCGAGTCGCGATGCGCTCCCACAGGCGGCCGATCGATTGCTCTCCATGGGGGGCGTCAAGACGACGCTCGTGTACGGCTTCCTCGGCGAGATGGTGTACCTCTCGGCGCGCTCGCGCGACGCCGAACTCGATCTGGGTGAGGCGATCCGCGACGCGTTCGAGCCGATCGGCAGCGCCGGCGGCCACAGCGACATGGCCGGCGCCCAGCTAGAGATCGGCGTCCTCGGTACGGTCGAGGACGACGCGCCGGCGGGGGTCGCCCACGCCGACGCGATCGTCGAGGCCGTCGAGGACGTGGTCGAGAACCGCTTCGTCGAGGCGATCGAGGGCCAGCCGGGGGCGCCGGTCGGGTCCTACACCCGCGAGAGCGAGTTGCTGTTCGAGTCCGACGGAACCGGAGTCGACGAGCCGTCGGATCCCGACAGGTCCTCGACGTAGGCCTGCGTCTCGACGGCGGGGACCAGTAATCGGCCGTCGCACACCTGCTATACAGTGGGAGTACGAAGCTCGGTGCGAGTGCGCCGGAATCAAAAGCGGCGAGGCGTCCGTTCGCACGGCGAGTCGATTACCCCGGCTCGTACGGTGGAGCTCGCGCCGATCCGACGCTCATGGAAGCGCACGTTTTTGGCCCACGCGCACGTCGACTCCCGCATGGACGAGGCGTGGCGTGGAAGCAAACCCCAGGTTGGCGAGTACATGACCCAGGACGTGGCGACCGTCTCCCCGGACGCGTCCGTCGAGGAGGTCGCCCGGCGGATCGCCGAAAGCGACAATCACAGCGGATATCCCGTCTGTGAGCGTCGCCGCGTCGAGGGGTTCGTCAGCGCCCGCGACCTGTTGCTCGCCGCCGACTCGGAACCGATCTGGAAGGTGATGACGACCGACCTGATCGTCGCCCACCCGGAGATGAAGGTGACCGACGCGGCCCGAGTCATCCTGCGCTCTGGGATCCAGAAGCTGCCGGTCGTCGACGACGCGGGCAACCTCGTCGGCATCATCTCCAACGCGGACGTCATTCGCAGCCAGATCGAGCGGGCGACGCCGGAGAAAGTGGGCAAGCTCATCCGGACGCTGGAGAACATCCACGGCGTCGACTTCGAGCAGACGCGTCGAACCGTCCCGCTGGGCGAACTCATTCCCACGCAGGGCCGGGTCTACGCCGACGAACTCGAGGGACGGCGCTACGAGCTAGAGCACGGGCTGGCCGAGCCGCTCGTCGTCATCGACAACGCCGGGACACTCCTCCTCGCCGACGGCCACCACCGCACCCTCGCGGCCGACCGCCTCGGAATCGACGAGATGGACGCCTACGTCATCGAGACGAACCGCGCCATAGACCTCGGGATGGCCCGAACGGCGAAGAAAGAGGACCTCTCCTCGCTCGAGGACATCGAAGTCGTCGACTACGCTCGCCACCCCCTGGTCGAGACGACGAAGCGACTGCAGGCAGAGGGGGCGGACGGAGGGAAATAGCGGTCCACGAGGTGGATCGAAACAGCGGTTCCCGGGGTCGAGATAGCGGCTCCCGAGGTCGGACGACGACCGCTCGTGTGGATACTTGAACCCAGATCGAGCGACCCCGCCGACACACTCGTCGGCGGACGATTGATACGTCACCAAACATACAGAAGAGGCCTTCGGCAAATGAATATACGCCAACAACTCGTCCGACCGAGTGAATGAGCGAAACGGTACACGATGGTGGTCAGGATCGATCGGGCACCGACGATCGAACGAGCGACGATCCCGAGCGGTCGGCGAGCGCCGGCGGTTCGACCGTCCGAAGCCAGTCCTCGCGAACCCGGCCCGCCGTGATCGATGCGAAATCCCTCACGAAGACCTACGGTAGTGGCGACGACGCCGTGACGGCCGTCGACGGGCTCGACCTCGAGATCGACGCCGGGACGGCGGTCGGGGTTCTCGGACCGAACGGTGCCGGCAAGACCACGACGATCAAACTCCTGCTGGGATTGATCCTACCCGACGACGGCTCGGCGCGCATCGACGGGGTCGACGTGGTCGACTCGCCGCGAGCGACCTACCAGTCAGTCAGCGCGATGCTCGAAGGGGCCCGAAACGTCTACTGGCGGTTGACCGTGCGGGAGAACGTCCGATTTTTCGCCCGACTCGGCGATCAGCCGGTCGACGACGGGCGGATCGACGACCTGATCGAACAGGTGGGGCTCACCGAGAAGGCTGACGTGACGGTCAACGAGCTCTCCCGCGGGATGAAACAGAAGACCTCGCTCGCGTGCACGCTGGTCCGGGAGACGCCCGTCGTCTTCCTGGACGAGCCGACGCTCGGACTCGACGTCGAGAGTTCGCTCGACCTCCGGCGCGAACTCAGACGGTTAGTGGAGGACGACGATCGCACTGTCGTCCTCTCGAGTCACGACATGGACGTCATCGAGGCCGTCTGCGATCGCGTCGTGATCATGAACGACGGACGGATCGTCGCCGACGACTCGATCGACCAGCTGTTGTCGGTGTTTCGAACCCAGGCCTACCGGGTGCGACTCGACGGAACGCTCGCGGCGGAGACCAGGGCCGCACTCGAAGCCGAGGTCGGGGCGACCGAGTGGGTCGAGCAGGGCGGCATGACGCAATTCGACGCGCCCTCGATTCGCGGCGAGCAGTTCCACGAGCTGCTGAGAACTATCGAGGGCGCCGAGGCGACCTTCCGGTCGGTCGATTTGCTCGAACCGGACCTCGAGGAGGTATTCCTCGAAGTGACGGGCGAGCGGGAGCCGGACCGATCTGAGCGCGAACGAGGTGAGATCCGATGACCGACGCCGTTCGCAGCGAACGCGGGTCCGATCCGGCCGGACGGGGCGTCGCGACCGGACGGGTCCTCGCGATGCGACGACTCACGAGAGCCGTCTTCGCGAAGCAGCTCATCCTGCTCAAGCGGTACTGGATCAACACCTCGATGCTGCTCGTGACGATGTACGTCTTCTTCGCGATGATCTTCTACGGCGGGCAAGCCGCAGCGGGCCCCGCGATCGAGAGCTCGCTCGACGGTATCGTCGTCGGCTTCTTCCTCTTTACCGCCAGCCTCGCCGCGTTCTTCGCGACGGCCCAGGACATCCAGCGCGAGGCCCAGTGGGGAACCCTCGAACAGCTGTTCATGTCGCCCCACGGGATCGGTCGCGTGATGGCGGTCAAGTCCGTCTGGAACGTCGCGTTCAGCGTCGGGCTCTCGTTCGTGTTGCTCGCGGTCATGCTGCTGACGACGGATCGGTCGCTCTCGGTGGACGTGCTCACGGTCACGACGATCACGGTCGTCTCGGTCGCGTCCGTCCTCGGCAT
>SLIS01000373.1 GCA_007135505.1 Halovivax sp. | reverse complement strand
CGCCACCACTCTTTCGGGCATGTTCGAACACACGGCCACCGTCCTCGACGTCGAACCGGCACTGCCGATGGAGATCGCGGGCTGGGGCGTGCTCGGGCTCAGCCTGCTCGTCACGGCCCTCTGGCTCGTCTACGTCTACCGGTGACGAGCGACAGCGGTTCCTCACGCACGGTATATCGGCTACGGCCGCACTGACATGTAATTGATATTTTGCGAGCTGATACCGATCAGTCCCGGTGATGCGTTCGTCTCGACGTTCTGAATCGACTGCAAATTACGGATGGCTGGATGGTCAGGGTAACCGGAAGATTCAACTTTGATAATTGGGAAGGGTCGGGACAGCGATGTCACGGAGTGGTGGTCCGGTCCGAAACGACGGCGAATCGAACGCAGTACTGTCGGCGCTCGGCAGTAAGTACAGCGCCGAGATCCTGTGTGCAGCCGGGACACCGAAGTCCGCACAGGCGCTCAGCGACGACATCGAGATCCCCATCGCAACCTGTTACCGCCGCATCGAGGAACTCGTCGAAGCCGGACTCCTCGAGTGTGAGGGCCGACAGCTCTCCGAGGAGGGAAGACGAACGAATATCTATCGGCGAACCCTGGACGAGATCGAGGTCGACTTCAGCGACGACGCCCCCCAGTGCTCACAGAAGCGTCGCACCGAGGCCAAGAACAAGCTCCAGGACCAGCTGGTCGAGTGACGGCAGAGACAGCGGTTCGATCGAGTTCGCCGGCGTCGAACCGCTCGTCGCCGTGATCGAACGGCGCTCACTCGAGTGCCGGCTCGGACGAATGGGTCCGTCGTTCGCGCTCGATCGTCGTGATAGCGATTCCGACGAGGACGACGAGGCCGCCGAGGACCGTCACGGTATCCGGCACCTCGGCCAGTAACACGACGGCGAGTAGCGTCGCCCCGACGGGTTCACCCAGCCAGGCCACGCTGACCACCACTGACTCCAGGTGTTCGAGCGTCCAGTTGATGACCGTGTGTCCGAATACCCCGGGGAGTAGCGCTAGCAGGAAAAAGAGCACCCACTCGCGGGGCGGGTACGCCGTGTACGCGTGGCCCTGCGCGCCGACGACCAGGAACAGCGTTACGGCACACGCCGTGTAGACGACGGTCACGTAGGGAAACAGCG
The DNA here is from genome assembly GCA_007135505.1 of Halovivax sp. Next base: position 5,904 of record SLIS01000373.1, on the reverse strand, counting down.
AGACGCGCTGGCGGATCGAGCGTCCTGCCAGGACGTATCCGGCGAGGGTGATCGCGCCGACGACGGCGAGGGCGTTACCGAACGCCGTCGCGTCGGAGAGCGGCGCCTGTCCAGCGTCGCCAAAGGACATCGCGGCCGCCCCGAAGATAGCCACGACGATCCCCGCGACGGTCGCCCGGGTCACTCGCTCGTGGAGGACGAGCGCGGCCCCGATCGCGACGAAGATCGGCTGGGTCTGGACCAGCGTCACGCTCGCCGCGACGCTCGTGTGGTTCAGGCTCTCGAACCAGGTCGCGAAGTGGATCGCGAGCGCGACACCGGCGAGCGTAGCGAAACCGAGGTCGCGCGTCGAGAGCCTGGCGAACTCCTCGCGATGGAACGCGACCGCGATCGGCGCGACGAGAAGCGTCGTAAAGACGACGCGATAGAAGGCGGCGACGGACGACGGAGCGACGCTCCAGCGAACGAGAATCGCGCTCGTGCTCGCGGCGAAGACGGCGGCGGCGAGCGCCGTGAGCGGGGCGACGCGGTAGTTCGTCGATGGACGCACGCCGAAGAAGAGCGGGCGAATCGTCCAAACACTTTCGACTGCGGGCGATGGGCGTCGTGTGACGGGGTTCGATCACGCTCTCAGGGCATGCGGTCGCCGCGATAGAACTCGGCGAGTTCGCGATCCACGTCATCGATGGTGACGATGTCGTCCGCGGAGAGGTCGTCGTACTCGTCCACGTACGCCGTCGCCTGCTCGTGGGTTTCGACCGGAAGTGGACTCCCGCCCATGAGGAACGTCTGGCGGTCCAGATCGGTCTCCGCGACGAGGTAGCCCTCGCTCGCGGCGAAGAGGTCCTGCGTCTCGAAGTCGGAGAACCAGACCGCCTCGATCGGCTCCGCCGTGGCGTGAGCGTCCGGGAGGACGTAGTAGGCCAGTAGGCACCCCGGCGTATCGAAGAAGAGCCCCGTCGCGTCCGCGTGGGCGACTTGACAGCGCCAGCCCCACGAATTCTCGACGCGCATGCCACAGACCGGACAGTGCTGGTCGGCATCGAACGGCGCCGGTTCCGATATCGGGTGGTCCGCCTCGGCGTAGGACGCCGCGTCGTAGTAGTCGTTCGCGGCGGCCGCGTCGCTGGCCCCATCGTCGTCCGCGCCACCGGCGCTCTGGTCGTCGGCGCTGTCGCCGGAGCCAAAATTCGTACAGCCAGCCAGCAGAGCCGCCCCGACCGTGCCCGAACCGACCAGCAGGCGTCGGCGCGTCGGGCGGTCGGCTGCCGGGTCGGCCTCCGCCCCGACAACTGGTTGGTCGGCATCGGCCGCGGCCGTCGGCGTCGTTTCGGCCGTGTCGGTTACAGACGCGTCGATCGGGTCGTGAGGTGTCATTTCAGGCGTTCCTGGAGGAAACAAGGGTGGGCGGCCGTGACCCCATCGATCCCGAGGATCGACTCGCTGATGATCTCGCCCAGTTCGTCACCGTCCGGCGCTCGCACCTCGGCGAGCAGCATGTGATCGCCGCTGCAGCTGTAGAGCGTCTCGACTTCCTCGAGGGATTTCAGGGCCTGGGTCGCCTCGACGTAGGACTCGCTCGCGACGTCCATCCCGACGAGCGAGATCAGCTGACTCGATAGCTTCTTCGGATCGACGTCGGCCGAGTACCCCACGATGACCCCCTCGGACTCGAGTTCGTTGATGTACTTGCGCACCGTCGGTTTGGAGACGTCGGCCCGGTCCGCGATCTCCGCGTAGGAGGCCTGGGCGTCGGATTCCAGGACGTCGAGGATCTGCTCCCGCGTCGACTGGCTACTCATGTCCCCTGGTTTTGCTCCAGCGGAAAAATACCTTTTGAATCGGAAACCAACACTCACGGAGGCGAAATTCACCCGCCGGGACAGGTCTGGCCCGACAACGAGGCGTCTCGATCGGCCGATCGGTGTCTTGCCAGTCGGATCGCTATCGTGACGCTTATTCACGGCCCCAACCGACACCGACCGATGGTCGAGGTACACTGGCTCAGTGGCGGCGTCTGGGTACTCGGCGGACTCGCGATTCTCGGACTTGGCTACCTCATCGCCGTCCGCGGTCGAGCCGACCTGCACGCCGACTTCGACGAGTCCGGCGACGCCGATCCGGTCGTCGTCGGTCGCCGCGTCGGTGCCGTCGCCCTCTTCATGGGACTCGTGACGCTCGCCCACGGCCTGCGGGAGATCGCGTTCGGATTCGAACCGGCCGCGCTGGGGCTGTTGCTCGTCGTGTTACTGGTCAGTAGCTACCTCACCAAGCTACTGGCGCGTGGCTGGACACCCCAGCAGGGCTGGCCGTAGGCGAGCGTGGAAATCGACTCTTTGTCGGTGGCTCGATAATCGGCGGTGGCTCGATGACCGACGGTGGACCGATGGAATCTCCCACGAATTGGCACGAAGTATCGAGCTGAACGAGAACAGAGCGAAACGAGAACCTGGTTCGCGACGGCGTGTGTTACTTGTGTCGATCGAGCAGGTCGTAGCTGCGCTCCCACTCGGCGTCGTCGTCGAAGTAGCGCTCGACGATCGGTTCGTCGGGCAGTTCGCCGACGGTTCGCTTTTCCTCCTGGTAGGACGGACGGTCCTCGTCGACGTAGTACCGGCCGGTGAGGACGGTGCCGTCGTAGAGGGCGCTCTCGGTCTCGTACATCATATCGGCAGCCTCGCGGCGATCCGTGACGTCGAAGTCGTAGTCCTCGGACTCCTGGACGTCGACGTAAGGCACGTACTGCCGGGCGTCCTTGTTCCAGGTCGGACACTGGGTCAGGAAGTCGATGTGGGCGAACCCGTCGTGTTCCATCGCCTCGACCAGGATCTCCTTCGCCTGGTTCGGGTTGACCGCGGCCGTCCGGGCGACGTAGCTCGCGCCGGCGGTCAGCCCCATCGAGAGCGGGCGAAGCGGATCCTTCGCGCTACCCGACGGCTGGGTCTTCGACTTGTGACCCTTCGGGCTCGTCGGCGAGGTCTGGCCCTTCGTCAGGCCGAACACCTCGTTGTTGAACACGATGTAGGTCATGTCGTGGTTCTCGCGGGCGCTGTGGATGAAGTGGTTGCCCCCGATGCCGTACCCGTCGCCGTCGCCGCCAGCGGCGACGACCTCGAGGCCGGGATTCGCCAGCTTGGCCGCGCGGGCCACGGGCAGGGACCGACCGTGGATGGTGTGGAAGCCGTAGGAGTCGAGGTAGCTGTTCAGCTTGCCCGAACAGCCGATACCCGTGACGCAGAGAACCTCCTCGGGGTTGCGCCCAACCTCCGGCAGGGCCTGTTTCAGCGCCTTGAGGACGCTGAAGTCGCCACAGCCGGGACACCACGTCGGCTGCGGTTCGACCCCAGCCGTGTACTCGTCGCTCTCTACCTCGCGGTTCTCGCCGATTGCGTTGAATGCACTCATGGTCAATCACCTGCGGCCGGTTCGATCCGGACCTGTGCACTGGGTTCGGCCCCGCTGCCGTCGAGGGTGAGTTCGTACGCCTCGACGATCTCGGCGGGCTCGAACGGGTTGCCGTTGTACTTCAGCAGGCTGGTGAGCTTCTCGCCGAAGCGGCCGAGTTCCTTCTGGATCAGCCCGCGGAACTGTGCGGTGGCGTTCATCTCGACGACCATCGCCTCGTCGACGCTCTCGATGAACGCGGTGAGTTCCGCCTCCGCCAGCGGCATCATGTCCGAGACGCTGATTGCCTTGACCGAGTGACCGTCGTCGTTGAGTCTGGAGACGGCTTCGAAGACCGCACCCTGGGAGGACCCCCAGGTGATGAGGCCGTAGTCGGCGTCGTCGGGGCCGACGTAGGTCTGGTTCGTCTCGCCCTCGTCTAAGTCCTCGCGGATGTGTTCGAGCTTCTCGAGGCGACGCTCCATCTGGTAGACCCGGTTGTCCGGATCCTCGCTGATGTGGCCGACCGGGGTGTGCTCGTTACCGGTCGCGAGGTACCGGCCACCCGCCTGGCCGGGCAGCGAGCGGGGACTGACCCCCTTCTCGCCGTCGTAGCTGAAGCGCTCGAACTTGCCGGAGGCGTCGTGGGCGGCCTCCGCCAGTTCCTCCTCGGTAAGCGTCGAGCCCAGGTCCGGTGACGGTTCCCGGTCGAAGAACTCGACGTCGACGTTCTTGTTCTCTCCCGAGAGCTTCTGGTCGTAGATGAGGATCGTCGGGATCTGGTAGTCGTAGGCGATCTCGAACGCCGTCCGGGTCTGCTCGTAGGCTTCCTCGACGGTGCCGGGAGCGAAGACGACCCTGGTGGAGTCGCCCTGGCTCGTATAGAGGACGTGTTCTAAGTCCCCCTGCTCCGGCTTCGTCGGCATGCCGGTCGAGGGACCGGCGCGCATCGACTCGAGCAGGACGATCGGCGTCTCGGTCATCTCGGCGAGGCCCAGCGGTTCGGACATTAGCGCGAAGCCACCGCCCGAGGAGCCGGACATGGCCTTCGCACCCGCGTGACTCGCACCGACGGCCAGTGCGGCCGCGGCTATCTCGTCTTCGACCTGCTCGGAGACGCCGCCCATGTCCGGGAAATTCTGGCTCAGGATCGTGAAGACGTCCGTCCACGGCGTCATCGGGTAGCCGGAGATGAACCGGCAGCCGGCGTCGATCGCGCCGTAGGCGATCGCGTTCGATCCCGAGAGCAACGCCTGCTCTGACTCGTGTTCGCCCGTGGGAACGGTGAGGTCCGGTACCTGGTCGAACTCCGAGTCCACCATTTCGTAGGCCTCGTGGAGGATATCCAGGTTCGCCTCGAGGACGTCCCCGGACATGGCGTCTTGCATCAGGTCCTCGATGTTGGCCAGGTCCATGTCGATCAGGCCGGCCGTGATACCGACGCCGGCCGTGTTGCGCATGACCTCGCGCCCGTGTTCCTTCGCGAGCCCGCGGAGATCGACCGGGTAGACGTGCCAGTCGTTCTCCGCGGCCCGCTCCTCGAGGTCGAGTTCGGCGATTTCATCCGCGTCGAGGAGTCCCTCGTCGTAGACGATGACGCCACCTTCACGGAGATCGTCCAGGTTCTCCGAGAGCGGTTTGAGCTCCTCGTTACCGTAGTACGCTTCCTCCTGCGGATTGCGTGCGAACGAGTCGCCGAGCGCAAGCAGGAAGTTGTAGCCGTCGCCGCGTGACTGTACCTCGTGGCCCGCGGCGCGGATCTCCACGTACGTGTGACCGCCACGAATGCGCGAGGGGTAGTGGCGGTGGGTGAACACGTGGAGCCCCGAGCGCATCAGGGCCTTTGCGAAGTTCTGGCTCGTCGAGTCGATCCCGTCCCCGGAACCGCCCGCGATTCGCCAGATGAGTTCGTCGTTGCTCATGATTCTATGAAAGTGTGGCCTCGCTGGCTCCGTACGCGAATTTTGCGAGACACGGTCTAAAGCCTTTGCTATCGATTAGCATGCATTTATCATGAAGAATGAGGAATCGGGATGGAATGACGCCGGCGGGCGGCCATCCCTGAAATAGTCGACACGGAATTTTCGACCCGGGTGAACCACGTTTCAGAATAACCGACGACGTGACCACGAACCGCCAGCACCGGTACGGGTCGGTGATCGAGACCGTGACTGTCCGGTCGAGGACGTTCCTCGCTCACCCGACCGAACTCGCGGCAGCCGTTCGCAGCGGCTCCGGTCGGCCGAAACGAGTCGGTCGAACGGTCAGCTCCCCGGTAGCCGGATCCCGGGACGTAGTTCGACGGAAACGGAACCCGGGGAACCGTCTTCTACGAATCGGTCCGCGGGTTGCTCGGGTGGTAGTCGGTGGCGTACGCTCCGGGTCGGTCGTCGATGCGATCCGGATTGAGGCGACCGGCGAGCAGCATGAAGTCGACGAGGGTGAGCGCGAGCATGGCCTCGACGACCGGGACCCCACGCGGTGGGAGGACCGGGTCGTGACGACCGATGACCTGCGCGT